>NZ_JBEYZY010000006.1:242875-351470 GCF_040646295.1 Streptomyces sp. NPDC046197
CGGGAGGCCGGGTGCGGGGGAGAGGCGTGGCCCTTCCACCGGGGGCGGGGGCGGGGGCGGTCGGCGTGTCGCCGCCCCCCCCCGGGTGGGCCGGGAGGGCGGGGCGGCGGTGGATCAGCCGTTGCGGGGGCCGGGGAAGGCCGTCGGCCTGGCCTCGTCACGCAGGGACGGGCTTCCGGCCGTCGGCTGGGTCGGCATGGAACGGGCCGCGGGGACCGTGGGCACCGCGGCGATGCCGGTGCCCACGTTGACCGTGCGGGTGCCCGTGGGCTCCGGGGCCCGCTCGGCCTCGGCGGCCGCCTGGGCGGCGGCGCGCCGCGCGCCGTAACGACGGTGCACCGCCTGCTTGGTGACCCCGAGGGCCGAACCCACGGCGTCCCACGAGAAGCCGAGTGAGCGGTCGAAGTCCACGGCCGCCGTGACCAGGGTCTCGACACTGTCCCGCAGTTCCTGCGCGAGACGGACCGTCGGGGCGGGGGCGCGTCCGTAGACGACGAAGCCCGTGGAGGGGCCGGAGCGGCGCGGGCGGTAGACGTTGCCCAGCTGGGCGGTGAGCGTGCGCAGCGCGTCCACCTGCCGGCGGACCCGCTCGATGTCCCGCACCAGCAAGTGCAGGCTGGCCCGGGCCTGGGCGTCGTGGGTTGCGTGGTCGGCCATGAACAAGCCTCTCGAACCGGCGTTGAAAGGAATCGGGCCGCGCGTGTGGCCCGCTGTGGTCAACTCTTTCTTGACCAACGCGTTTTCCGTCCGCTGGTCACGGTGTGGGGGCGTAAGGGCATATGCGTACGCCGGTGGCCCACCCACGCACCACCCGCTCTCAGTTGGCCGCGAGACAGCCGTCGGCGGCTTTCCGCGGGTGGTCATAGACTGAAGCGCTGCGCGTCAACACCCCCGACCGAGAGGCCCGCACCCGCCCATGAAGCTCGTCTTCGCCGGTACCCCCGAGGTCGCCGTTCCCGCCCTGGACGCTCTGATCGCCTCCGGACGGCACGAGGTGGCCGCCGTGGTCACGCGGCCCGACGCTCCGGCGGGCCGCGGCCGCCGGCTGGTCGCGAGCCCGGTCGCCGAGCGGGCGGAGGAGGCCGGCATCGAGGTGCTCAAGCCCGTCAAGCCGCGGGACCCGGAGTTCCTGGAACGGCTCAGGGAGATCGCCCCGGACTGCTGCCCCGTCGTCGCCTACGGCGCCCTGCTGCCCAGGGCCGCCCTCGACATCCCCACCCACGGCTGGGTCAACCTGCACTTCTCGCTGCTGCCCGCCTGGCGTGGTGCCGCGCCCGTGCAGCACGCCATCATGGCCGGGGACGAGATCACCGGTGCGTCCACCTTCCTCATCGAGGAGGGCCTCGACTCCGGGCCCGTCTACGGCACCGTCACCGAGGTGGTCCGGCCCACGGACACCAGCGGCGATCTGCTCACCCGGCTCGCCTTCGCCGGCTCCGGGCTGCTCGCGGCCACCATGGACGGCATCGAGGACGGCACCCTCAAGGCCGTACCGCAGCCGGCCGAGGGCGTCACCCTCGCGCCGAAGATCACCGTCGAGGACGCCCAGGTCGACTGGGCCACCCCGGCCCTGCGCGTCGACCGGGTGGTGCGGGGCTGCACCCCGGCCCCCGGTGCCTGGACCACCTTCCGCGGTGAGCGGCTCAAGCTGATCCAGGTGGCCCCGGTGCCCGAGCGGACCGACCTCGCCCCGGGCGCGCTCTCCGTCGGCAAGAACAGCGTGCACGTCGGTAGCGGCTCCTGCGCCGTCGAGCTGTTGTGGGTGCAGGCGCAGGGCAAGAAGCCGATGCGTGCCGCGGACTGGGCGCGTGGCGTGCGCATCGCCGGGGGCGAGACCCTCGGCGCGTGACCCTCGGCGCCTGACACCCCACCGCGCGGCGAGGCCCGGCGACCGCCCGTCGAGGGGGGACCGCCCGGCGCAGGGCGCCGGTGACGGGACGTAGGCTGGGTGCACAGCGCACTCGGACATCCGGAGCACCTTTTTCGTGAGCGACACCTCCCGTCGGCCCCGCAAGCCGGCCAAGCCCTACCGCCGGCCCCAGAAGGACCCCGTCCGCATCCTCGCCTTCGAGGCGCTGCGCGCCGTGGACGAGCGGGACGCCTACGCCAACCTCGTCCTGCCGCCGCTGCTGCGCAAGGCCCGCGAGAAGGGCGACTTCGACGGGCGGGACGCCGCCCTCGCCACCGAGCTGGTGTACGGCACACTGCGCCGGCAGGGGACGTACGACGCGATCGTCGCGGAGTGTGTCGACCGACCGCTCAGGGAGGTCGACCCGCCGGTACTGGACGTGCTCGGCCTCGGCGTGCACCAGTTGCTCGGGACGCGCATCCCGTCGCACGCCGCCGTGTCCGCCACCGTCGAACTGGCCCGGGTCGTGCTCGGCGACGGGCGGGCCAAGTTCGTCAACGCGGTGCTGCGCAAGGTGGCGCGGGACGACCTCGACGGATGGCTCGAAAAGGTCGCCCCGCCCTACGACGAGGACCCCGAGAACCACCTCGCCGTGGTGCACTCGCACCCCCGCTGGGTCGTCTCCGCCCTGTGGGACTCGCTCGGCGGCGGCCGCGCCGGAATCGAGGACCTGCTTCGGGCCGACAACGACCGGCCCGAGGTGACGCTGGTCGCCCGGCCCGGCCGCGCCACCGCCGAGGAGCTGCTGCGCGAGGAGGCCGCGGTGCCGGGCCGCTGGTCGCCGTACGCCGTGCGGCTCGCGGAGGGCGGCGAGCCGGGTGCCGTGGACGCCGTGCGGGAGGGCAGAGCGGGCGTACAGGACGAGGGCAGCCAGCTGGTCGCGCTGGCCCTCGCCAATGCCCCCCTGGAGGGGCGGGACACGAAATGGCTCGACGCGTGCGCCGGACCCGGCGGCAAGGCGGCGCTGCTCGCCGCGCTCGCCGCCGAGCGCGGGGCCGTCCTGCTCGCCTCCGAGAAGCAGCCGCACCGGGCCGGGCTGGTCGCCCGGGCCCTCGAAGGCAACCCCGGGCCGTATCAGGTCATCGCGGCGGACGGGACCCGGCCCGCCTGGCGGCCCGGCTCCTTCGACCGCGTGCTCGTGGACGTGCCGTGCACGGGGCTCGGGGCGCTGCGCCGGCGGCCCGAGGCGCGGTGGCGGCGCCGCCCGGAGGACCTGGAGGGCTTCGCCCCGCTTCAGCGCGGTCTGCTGCGCACGGCCCTGGAGTCCGTGCGCGTCGGCGGTGTCGTCGGCTATGCCACCTGCTCGCCGCACCTCGCCGAGACCCGCGCCGTCGTCGCCGATGTGCTCAAGCAGTTCCCCGAGGCCGACCTGATCGACGCCAGGCCCATGCTGCCGGGTGTGCCGGACCTCGGTGAGGGTCCCGACGTACAGCTGTGGCCGCACCTGCACGGGACCGACGCGATGTACCTGGCACTCATCCGCCGGACGGGCTGATCCGCACGTCGCGCACGTGCTGCTCACAGGAACTCCCGGTGCGTGTCGCGACATGCCGTCAACACGCCGAGGTGCCACCTGCGTCGAGCCGGTCACGACGGCGGGCACGATGACCGCATGGGCACCCGCCGTGACATGCCGGACGGTCCCTTCCCGTTCCCGGTGATCCGTCTGCCTCACGAGCGGCTCATCTTCGCGCGCGGGCGGGGCCTCCAGGACCGTATCGCCGACCGGATCACCGCGTTCGCCGGCTCGATGGCGTTCGTGTACGCGCACGTCGTCTGGTTCGCGAGCTGGATCCTGATCAACGAGGGCGTCTTCGGGCAGGGCGCGGTGTTCGACCCGTTCCCGTTCGGGCTGCTCACCATGATCGTCAGTCTGGAGGCGATCTTCCTGTCGACCTTCGTCATGATCAGTCAGAACCGTCAGGCCGGGCGGGACAACATCCGCGCGGACCTGGACTTCGAGACCAACGTGCGCTCGGAGGTGTGGTCGACACAGATCGGGCGTGCCCTCGGTGTGGATCCCGAAGAGGTGGAGCGCCAGGTGCAGCAGCTCATGGCGCAGAACGGTGAGCGGTTGAAGGGCGGATGAAGGCGGCACCGGCTCCTGTCCCAGCGGCACCCGCTCCTCGTCGCCCCGCGGCACCCGTTCCTTGTCGCCCCGCGGCATCCGTTCCTTGTCGCCCCGCGGCACCCGTTCCTCGTCCCGCAGCAGATGAGGGGGTCGGGGGCGCGTCCGTGCGAGCGAGGCACGCGCCGGCGGGGCGGCGGGCCTGTCACGGGACGGCGTCCCGGTCCCGGACGGGAGGCGGACTGCCCAGACACCGGGCCAGGGAGGGTTCCTGGGACACCACGGCGCCCACGCTGATGCTGAGGGCGATCGTGACGCAGACCACGATCAGCCACGACAGCAGCACGAACACCGAACCGAGGGAGCCGTACTCGGCGAGGGTGCGGTTCAGCGCCCGCGGCATGTACAACCGCGCGGTCACCGTCAGCGCGGTGACGGCGACCGCCGTGATCACGGCACCGGGCAGCAGGGGTTTCCAGCCGACCAGCCCGCCCAGGAGCAGGTGCTGGGTCCACCACCACAGCCCCGCCAGGGCCACCAGGGTGATCGGGACGCCCAGCCAGGCCCCGACACCGAACCCGTCGCGCAGGGGCCCCTGGACGACCAGCGCGGTCAGCCACACGACGAGCCAGGCCAGCCACCGCCAGGGGGCGGTCCTGGTCCCCGCCCTCGGGATCTCCCACGCGCGCTTGCACAGCCGCTGCAGCGCCCTGCTGACCGCGGTGGCCGAGAGCAGCACCATCAGGCCGCCGACCACACCGACGGCCTGCCGCAGATTGCCGGTCGAGGGTTCGAACACCTTCTCCAGCTGGGCGTTCGCGTCGCCCGTCAGCCCGAACACCGTGCGCACGGAAGTGACGAGCTGGTGCCGGACCGGAGCCGGCGCGTACGCGGCCACCACGAAGAGCAGCGGAACCACGGTCAGGAAGCTCTGCGCCGCCAGGCGAGTGGCGGAGTCGAAGATGTTCACCGAGACCATCCGGTCCGCCAGGTGGGTGACCACCGGGAACCGGGTCTCCGCCCGGGCATGGGCGGACTTGGCGGAGGCGATCAAGCGGCGGGTACTCGGGCGGTGCGAACGGGGCTTGCCCACTGACGGCACCCTTCCGGTAGTCGGCGCGGCGTTGTCCTTACCCCGCCATGGTCCGCACCGGCGGCTTCCAGCCGGGGACCGACGCGAACGACGGTGCCCGGGCATGGCACGCTTGGGTCATGGCCGTGCAGATCAACCCCAGTATCCTGTCCGCCGACTTCGCGCGCCTCGCCGAGGAGGCGAAGGCGGTCGAAGGGGCCGACTGGCTCCACGTCGACGTCATGGACAACCACTTCGTCCCGAATCTCACGCTCGGCGTGCCGGTCGTAGAGTCCCTGGCCCGTGCGACGGACACGCCGCTGGACTGCCACCTGATGATCGAGGACGCCGATCGGTGGGCGCCCCAGTACGTCGAAGCGGGTGCTTCGTCGGTCACCTTCCACGTGGAGGCGGCCGCCGCGCCGGTGCGGCTCGCCCGCGAGATCCGCGCCAAGGGCGCCCGCGCCGCCATGGCGCTCAAGCCGGCCACCCCCATCGAGCCCTACGAGGACCTGCTCCCCGAGCTCGACATGCTGCTGATCATGACGGTGGAGCCGGGCTTCGGCGGGCAGGCGTTCCTGGACATCATGCTGCCGAAGATCCGGCGTACCCGGGAGCTGATCAGCAAGCACGGTCTCCAGCTGTGGGTGCAGGTCGACGGCGGGGTGTCGGCCTCGACCATCGAGCAGTGCGCGGACGCCGGCGCGGACGTCTTCGTCGCCGGATCCGCGGTCTACGGGGCGAAGGACCCGGCCGAGGCGGTACGTGCATTGCGCACCCAGGCGGAGGCGGCGACGGCCAAGGCGTCGTGGGCGTGCGACCACTGAGCCACAGCTACGTGAACGGCCGCCCATCAGGGCGGATCAAGTGCGCCGGATCTGCAAGGATGAACGGCGAATCCAGAGTGTGAACAGCAGTGAGGAGATCGCCGTGTCGGGTATGTCGGCGGGCCGGTCAGCCATGCGGATGGGACCCGCTGAGCTGGTGCAGGCGGCGGCCATGGCCCGCCGCTTCTACCTCGAGGGCAAGTCCAAGATCCAGATCGCGGAGGAGTTCGGCGTCAGCCGCTTCAAGGTGGCCAGGGTCCTGGAGACCGCCCTCGAACGGGATCTCGTACGCATCGAGATCCGCGTGCCGGCCGAGCTGGACGCCGAGCGCTCCGACGCGCTGCGCGCCCGCTACGGCCTCAGGCACGCCGTCGTGGTCGAGTCCCCGGCCGAGGCCGAGGAGACGCCCGACCCGGAGAACCTCGGCGAAGTCGCCGCCGACCTGCTCGGCGAACTCGTCAACGAGGGGGATGTTCTCGGCCTGGCCTGGGGCCGGTCCACCATCCACATGGCGGCGGCCCTGGACCGGCTGCCGCCGTGCACGGTGGTGCAGCTGACGGGCGTGTACGACGCCGGGACCGCCGAACGCGGCTCGGTGGAGGCCGTCCGCCGTGCCGCCCAGGTGTCGAGCGGCGACGCGCACCCGATCTACGCGCCGATGCTCCTGCCGGACGCGGCCACCGCGGCGGCGCTGCGCAACCAGACGGGGATCGCACGGGCCTTCGAGTACTTCGACAAGGTCACGGTCGCCTGTGTGTCCATCGGCTCCTGGGAGCCGGGCATCTCGACGGTGCACGACATGCTCAGCGACGAGGAGCGCGCCCACTACGCCTCGCTCGGTGTGGCCGCGGAGATGTCCGCACACCTGTTCGACACCGAGGGTCGCCGGGTCGGCCGGGACCTGGGGGAGCGCTGCATCACGGTCAAGGCCGACCAGCTCCGCCGCATCCCCGAGGTCGTGGCGATAGCAGGCGGGCAGCGCAAGGCGGCGGCGATCGACGCGGTGCTGCGCTCCGGGCTGGTCACCAGTCTGGTCACGGACACCTCGGCCGCCGACTATCTGATGACGGCGGGGCCCACGCCGAAGCCGGCGCTCAACCGGGCGGACCCCGACGGGCCCTGACGGCGGCTGCCGAGGGACGGCCGTGGCAGCATCGGCGGCATGCTGCTGCGGCTCGTCCCCCGGGTGCTGGTCTGTCTGCTCGTCGTGCTGCTGGCCGGGTGCGGCTCCGGCGCGCCACCCACGAACGCCCCGTCCCGGGGCGACGGCACGGCCACCGTCGCGGCGTCCCGGCTTCCGGCCGAGGCGCGGCACACGCTGGACCTCATCGACCGGGGCGGCCCCTTCCCGTACGCCCAGGACGGGGCCGTCTTCGGGAACTTCGAGCACCTGCTGCCCCAGCACCAGCGGGGCTACTACCACGAGTACACGGTGCGCACACCGGGTTCCCGGGGCCGTGGCGCCCGGCGCATCGTCACCGGACAGGGCGGCGAGATCTACTACACCGACGACCACTACCAATCGTTCAGGACGGTGCGGAGATGACGGACGACCTGGCGGACCGGCACGTGGTTGCGCTGGACCTGGACGGCGTGACCGACAAGGCGGCCCTGATGGACCGCTGCGCCCGTGCCCTCGGGCTGCCCGACTGGTTCGGCCGCAACTGGGACGCCCTCGCCGACAGCCTCTCCGACCCCGGTGTGTGGCCCGGGGCCGCCGCGGACCAGGGGCTGCTGGTGGTCGTACGAGGCTGGCGGACGTACGCCCGGACGCGGCCGCAGGAGTGGGAGGTCGCGCAGGAGGTCTTCGCCGGGGCAGTGGACCGCACCCCGGCCCTCGCCGTCGCCCTGGCCCTTGGAGGTTCCTCCTAACAGGTCCCTGACCAGCCTGGACGATCCGCCCTGGCCACACATGCCGTCCGTCATGGGACAATGAAGTACGTGCTCTTTCCCCCTGGCTGACCTGTCCGGGGGCCACCTTTGATCGACTGGGATGTGCAGCACGTGCGTTTCCTCAATGACATCCAGCCCGCGTACGACCTGACGTACGACGACGTCTTCATGGTGCCGAGCCGCTCCGCGGTCGGCTCGCGTCAGGGCGTGGACCTCAGCTCCCCGGACGGCACGGGCACCACCATTCCGCTCGTCGTCGCCAACATGACCGCGATCGCCGGCCGCCGCATGGCCGAGACAGTGGCCCGCCGCGGCGGACTGGTGGTCATCCCCCAGGACATCCCGATCGACGTCGTCACGGACGTCATCTCCTGGGTGAAGAGCCGCCACCTCGTCCTCGACACCCCCATCGTGCTGGCCCCGCACCAGACCGTCGCGGACGCCCTGGCGCTGCTGCCCAAGCGCGCGCACAACGCCGGTGTGGTCGTCGACGAGAACCAGCGGCCCATCGGCGTGGTCACCGACCGGGACCTCAGCGGTGTCGACCGCTTCACCCAGCTCGAAGTGGTCATGTCCAAGGACCTGCTGCTGCTCGACGCGGACATCGACCCGGGTGAGGCCTTCAACACCCTGGACGCGGCCAACCGCCGCTACGCCCCCGCGGTCGACAAGGACGGCCGTCTCGTCGGCATCCTCACCCGCAAGGGCGCCCTGCGCGCCACGCTGTACACGCCGGCCACCGACGCGCGCGGCAGGCTGCGCATCGCCGCGGCCGTCGGCATCAACGGTGACTTCGCGGGCAAGGCGGAGCAGCTGCTGGACGCCGGGGTCGACACGCTCGTCATCGACACCGCGCACGGCCACCAGGAGTCGATGATCAGCGCGATCAAGCTGGTGCGCGACCTCGACCCGAAGGTGCCGATCGCCGCGGGCAACATCGTCTCGGCGGAGGGCGTCAAGGACCTGATCGAGGCGGGCGCGGACATCGTCAAGGTCGGTGTGGGCCCGGGCGCCATGTGCACCACGCGGATGATGACCGGCGTGGGCCGGCCGCAGTTCTCCGCCGTCCTGGAGTGCGCGGCCGAGGCGAAGAAGCACGGCAAGCACGTGTGGGCCGACGGCGGTGTGCGCCACCCGCGCGACGTGGCGATGGCGCTCGCGGCCGGTGCGTCCAACGTGATGATCGGTTCGTGGTTCGCGGGCACGTACGAGTCGCCGGGCGACCTGCAGCAGGACGCCGACGGGCGGCTGTACAAGGAGTCGTTCGGCATGGCGTCCGCGCGCGCGGTGCGCAACCGCACCTCGGAGGAGTCGGCCTACGACCGCGCCCGCAAGGCGCTGTTCGAGGAGGGCATCTCCACCTCCCGCATGTTCCTCGACCCGGCCCGCCCCGGCGTCGAGGACCTGATCGACTCGATCATCGCGGGCGTCCGCTCGTCCTGCACCTACGCCGGCGCGGGGTCCCTCGAGGAGTTCGCCGACAAGGCCATCGTCGGCATCCAGAGCGCGGCCGGCTATGCGGAGGGCAAGCCGCTGCACGCCAGCTGGAGCTGAGGCCGTGCAGGCGGCCGGGGCCAGCTGGAGCTGAGCCCGACTCCCTTGCGCACGGCCCCTGTTGTCCCGGAGACGGGACGGCGGGGGCCGTCGGCATCCGCGGGGCGCACGAGGATCGAAGCCGGCCGGGCGGGTACCCAGGGTGCTGCGCTGCACGTGACGTGCGGAGCCTTCGCGCTGGTCAATGCGGCGGTCGTGGTGCTGCGCCGCACCAGCCCGGGCACGCACCGCACCTTCCGGGTGCCGCTGTGGCCGGTGCTGCCCGCGCTGGGCTTCGCCTTCTGCGTGTGGATGACGGGCAGCCTGTCGCGGTCACCTGGGTGGTCTTCGGAGTCTGGACGACCGTGGGGCTCGTGGTCTACTTCGTATACGGCTACCGCCGTTCCCGTCTGGCGACCGACGGTTCCGCGCGAGCGGACGGTCCCGCGGCGGCAGAGAACCGACCGGACCCGAAGAAGTGATCCACCCCCAGTGCTGAACGATCTCGACGAACGCATCGTGCACGCCCTCGCCGAGGACGCCCGCCGCTCCTACGCGGACATCGGGCAGCTCGTCGGCCTGTCCGCGCCCGCCGTGAAGCGGCGCGTGGACCGGCTGCGCGCCACCGGAGCCATCACCGGCTTCACCGTCCGGGTGGACCCGGCGGCGCTCGGCTGGGAGACCGAGGGGTTCGTCGAGATCTACTGCCGGCGCAACACCTCGCCGGAGACCATCCAGCGGGGCCTGGAGCGCTACCAGGAGGTCGTGGCCGCCTCCACCGTCACCGGTGAGGCGGACGCGGTCGCCCAGGTCTTCGCCGCCGACATGCGGCACTTCGAGCGGGTCCTGGAGCGGATCGCCGGAGAGCCCTTCGTGGAGCGCACCAAGTCGGTCCTGGTCCTGTCCCCGCTCCTGCGCCGGTTCTCGTCGGGTTCGCCGACGTAAGGGGTGTCGTTTGGACCACCGCGGGTCCGCGGTGGTCCAAACGACACCCCCTGGGCACGCAGGGCCGGCTGATGCAGCATCGATGTCAGTGCCGCGGAGTACGGTCACGGTCATGGCATCCGGCATCGACCTCACTCTCGACGCTGCGGACGCACGGCTTCTCGCCGCGTTCTGGAAGACCGCACTCGGCTACGTGGACGAGCCGCCGCCCGCGCCCTTCGCCACGCGCGAGGAGTGGCTCGCACAGTTCGACCTCCCGGAGGACGAGTCCGCGGACGACGGGGCGTGGCTGTGCGATCCGGACGGCGCCGGCCCCCGCTTGTCGATCCTCGAGGTCCCCGAGCCGAAGACCGCGAAGAACCGCCTGCACATCGACATCCGGGTGCCCGGGCACGGCAGTCCCGAGGAGCGGTGGGCGCGCATCAGGGCGGAGGCCCGGCGTCTGGTGGAGGCGGGCGGGAGGATCCTGACGGAGGACGACGGACACCACGTGGTGATGGCCGACCCCGAGGGCAACGAGTTCTGCGTGGCCGCCGGCTGAGCGCCGGCCCCGCTCCCGGTCAGCCGGCCGTCTTGCGTGCCAGTGCGTTGTTCCCGATCGAGTTGTGCACACTGAAGCTCACCGCGTCCGGCCGGTACCGGTCGTCCGACCACTCCACCGGGCGTCCCTCCCGGGTGGTCGTCACCCGTCGCACCCGCAGCAGCGGGCTGGTGCGGCGGATGTCGAGCAGCTCCGCGTCCTGCGCGCCCGCCGCCACCGCGTCGATGACGTGCTCGCCGTAGGCGAAGACCAGACCGGTGTCCTCGTAGAGCCGCTGGGTCACGGACGGGCAGTCCGGCTCGATCGCCTCGACCGCCGGGGAGATCCAGTCGGCGTACACCGTCCGCTCCAGCAACACCGGCTCGCCGTCCAGTCCGCGCACCCGCAGTACGTGCAACACCGGTGTGTTCTCGCTCAGTTGCAGGCGCACGGCGTCCTCCTTCGTCGCCGGGCGGTGCTCCTGCGACACCACCCGGCCCGTCGCCTCCCGGCCCATGGCGCGGGCCCACTGGGCGAAGCTGCGCAGCTCGGCGAAGCTCTGGCTGCGGCGGCTGGCGAGCACCACGCGGCGGGCCCCCTGGCGCGAGCCGATCAGCCCCTCGGCGGTCAGCGCAGCGACCGCCTGGCGGACCGTGCCGCGCGAAACGCCGTAGTGGGCGGCGAGTTCCGTCTCGGCGGGCAGCCGGCTGCCAACTGTGTACTCCTCGCGGTCGATGGCCCGCCGCAGGGCGTCGGCGATCTCCTCGTGTCGCGCCGTCATGCTTCCCCTCTGAGTCGGCGGCTGTGCACAGCGTGACCAGCCTAATCGAGATCCTGTGGTGATCCGTGTCAGCCGGGATTGTGCAGGCGAATGGTGGTCAGGGTTTCTCCCGTGTTTGCCGACAGGACACCAGGGACGGGCGTACTGAGGTCAACTTGTTCAGACAAGTTCTCCGCACTGCCTCAACCCTCGTGCGCACCCCTGGAGAAACCGTGACCGTGCCCCTGCCGAGAACCGCCGTCCTGGGCGGCTCCCTCGCCGTCGTCGCCGTGCTCGCCCTGAGCGCCTGCGGCGCCGCCTCCGACAACGCGTCGGCCACCGCCGACGGCAAGAGCGCCGCCACCGCCACCTCGGCGGCCGACTTCGGCGGGATGTCCAAGCTGATCGCCGCGGCCAAGAAGGAGGGCACGCTGCACGCGATGGCGCTGCCCCGCGACTGGGCCAACTACGGCGCCCTCATCGACGGCTTCCAGAAGAAGTACGGCATCAAGATCGAGGTGGAGAACCCGGACGGCTCGAGCCAGG
This sequence comes from Streptomyces sp. NPDC046197, assembly GCF_040646295.1. Lineage (NCBI taxonomy): Bacteria > Bacillati > Actinomycetota > Actinomycetes > Kitasatosporales > Streptomycetaceae > Streptomyces > Streptomyces sp. NPDC046197. The sequence goes on from NZ_JBEYZY010000006.1 coordinate 254,949, forward strand.
ACGAGATCAACGCCGTCACCTCCCGCAAGGGGCAGGACCGCAGCCCGGACGTCCTCGACCTCGGCAGCTCCTTCGCCCTCAGCGCCGCCCAGCAGGGGCTGCTCGCCCCGTACAAGGTGACCGGCTACGACGGCATCCCGGCCGCTCAGAAGGACGCGCAGGCCCGCTGGTACAACGACTACGGCGGCTATGTGTCCATCGGCTGCGACGCCAAGCGCGTCAAGACCTGCCCCACCACCTTCAAGGACCTGCTCAAGCCCGAGTACAAGGGTCAGGTCGCCCTCAACGGCAACCCCACCAAGTCCGGCTCGGCCTTCGGCGGCGTGTACGCGGCCGCGCTCGCAAGCGGTGGCTCCTTCGACGACATCCAGCCCGGCCTCGACTTCTTCGCGAAGCTGAAGAAGAACGGCAACTACACCCCCGTCGAGTCCACGCCGGCCACCGTCGAGAAGGGCGAGACGCCCATCAGCATCGACTGGGACTACCTGAACGCCGGGTACGCCGACGAGTTCAAGTCCAAGGGCGTGGACTGGAAGGTAGCCATCCCGACCGACGGCAAGTACGCCCAGTTCTACTCCCAGGCCGTCAACAAGGACGCCCCGCACCCGGCGGCCGCCCGCCTGTGGCAGGAGTACCTCTACAGCGCCGAGGGCCAGAACCTGTGGCTCAAGGGCTACGCCCGTCCGGCCCTGATGGCCGCCCTGGACAAGGCCGGCACGCTCGACGCGGCCGCCGCCGCCAAGCTGCCCAAGGTCGACGGCACCCCCTCCTTCCCTACCGAGGCCCAGCAGAGCAAGGCCAAGACCGGCCTCGCGCAGGGCTGGGGGAAGGCCGTCTCCGGATGACCACCGCCCTCACGCGGGTGGACGTGGCGCCCGTCGCTTCGCCGAAGCGGCGGCGCCGCGCCCCGGCCTGGCTCGCCGTCGTCCCGCTGCTCGCCTTCACCGCCATCGCCTTCGGGCTGCCCGCCCTGGCCATGCTGAACGGTGCCTTCACGGTCAAGGACCAGACCACCGGCGCCACCTCCTACACCACGGCCAACCTGACCACCTCACTGCACGGCGCCTACCTGACCGCCCTGCTCGGCAGCGTCAAGCTGTCCGCCGTCTCCGCCGTCCTCGGGGCCCTCCTCGGACTGCCGCTCGCACAGGCCGTGCTGACCTCCCGCTCCCGAGCGCTGCGCGAGGCCGTGCTCACCGCCTCCGGCGTGCTCGCCAACTTCGGCGGCGTCCCGCTGGCCTTCGCCTTCGTCGCCACCCTCGGCAACGCGGGCGTCCTGACCCGGCACCTGGGCCTGACGGGCAAGGGCTGGGACCTGTACAGCTTCTGGGGCCTGGTGATCGTCTACCTGTACTTCCTGATCCCGCTCATGGTCCTCACCATCATCCCCGCCCTGGAGGGCCTGCGCTCCCAGTGGCGCGAGGCCGCGCGGAACAACGGCGCCACCGCCGTGCAGTACTGGCGGCACGTCGCCCTGCCCGTCATCGCACCGTCCCTGCTCGGCGGGCTCGTGCTGCTCTTCGGCAGCGCCTTCGCCGCGTACGCCACCGCCGCCGCGATGGTCGGCAGTGCGGTGCCGCTGATCACGCTCCAGATCGCCGACGCGATCTCCGGCAATGTGCTGGTCGGCCAGGAGAACGTGGCGCTCGCGCTCAGCCTCGACATGGTCCTGGTCGCCGGGCTGGTCATGGCCGTGTACCTGCCCCTGCAACGACGGAGCGCGCGATGGCTCGCCTGAACGTGTGGCGGTGGGCCGTCCTCGGCCTCGCCGCGCTGTACTTCCTGGTTCCGCTGGCCGCGTCCGTGGTCTTCACGGTGGACGTGCCGGGTCAGGGCGTCACCTTCGACGCCTACACGCAGATCGTCACCGCCGACGGCTTCGTCTCCAGCCTGCTGCTGTCGCTGGAGCTGGCCGCCGCGACCATCGCCGTCGTCCTGCTGCTGATGGTGCCCGCCATGGTCGCGCTGCGACTGGGGGCGCCCCGGCTGCGGCCGGTGGTCGAGGTGGTGTGCTCGCTGCCGCTGGTCGTGCCGCCGATCGCGTTCGTCGCCGGCATCTCCACGGTCCTGAAGTGGGGTCCCGACCACCTCTCGCGCACGCCGCTGTTCCGGACCTTCGTGGCCGTCCAGAACCCCGACTTCCCGGTGGTGCTCGTCCTCGCCTACGTCGTGATGGCGCTGCCGTTCGTGTACCGGGCACTGGACGCCGGACTGCGCGCGATCGACGTGCCGACCCTGGTCGAGGCAGCCCGTAGTTGCGGGGCCGGCTGGCCTCAGGCACTGGTGCGGGCGGTGCTGCCCAATCTGCGCGGGGCGCTGCTCAACTCCGCGTTCCTCACGCTGGCGCTGGTGCTCGGTGAGTTCACCGTCTCGCACCTGCTGGGCTTCACTCCCTTCGCCGTGTGGATCGTGAACGTCGGCGGCGAGCAGGCCCAGCTGTCCGTCGCCGTCTCCGTGCTCAGCCTGCTCGTGACCTGGGCACTGCTCCTCGCGCTCGCCGGTGTCGGCGGACGCGCCCGAACCGCTTCCTCCCGGGGATGAACCATGACCGCCACCACAGTTGAGAAGGCCGCCACGACGCAGCGGGCCGCGACCGTCGAATTCCGGGGGCTACGCCGGGAGTTCGGTGCCACCGTCGCCCTCGACGGGCTCGACCTGACCGTGGCGCCGGGCGAGTTCCTGGCGCTGCTCGGGCCGTCCGGGTGTGGCAAGACCACCGCGCTGCGCATGCTCGCCGGGTTCGAACACCCCGACGCGGGCGAGGTGCTGGTGGACGGTGAGGACGTCACCCGCGTCCCGGCCCACCGCCGCGACGCCGGGATGGTCTTCCAGTCGTACAGCCTCTTCCCGCACCTGAGCGCCCTCGACAACGTCGCCTTCGGGCTGCGCATGCGCAAGGTCCGTACCTCCGAACGCCGCGCCCGCGCCGCAGAGTTGCTGGAACTGGTCGGACTCGCCGACAAGGGGGACCGCTACCCGCACCAGCTCTCCGGCGGACAGCAGCAGCGCATCGCGCTGGCCCGCGCGCTCGCCCTGCGGCCGCGCGTGCTCCTCCTCGACGAGCCGCTGTCGGCGCTCGACGCCAAGGTGCGGCTCACGCTGCGCGAGGAGATCCGCCGGCTCCAGCAGGAACTGGGCATCACCACCCTGTTCGTGACGCACGACCAGGAGGAGGCGCTGTCGATCGCCGACCGGGTCGCGGTGATGCGCGCCGGAAAGCTCGAACAGTGCGCCGCTCCCGCCGAGTTGTACGGGCGCCCCGCCACCGCCTTCGTCGCCGAGTTCGTCGGCACGATGAGCCGGATTCCGGGAGTGGCGCGGGACGGCTCGGTCGAGGTGCTCGGGCGGCGGCTGCCCGTCGACGGCGAGGCTCCGGCCGCCGGCGAGGTGGACGTGCTGGTGCGGCCCGAGGCCGTCCAGGTGCGGGCGGAGGCGGAGGGCGACGCCCGGGTCCTCGCCACCGCCTTCCTGGGCGCCGTCGTCCGGGTCACCGTCCGGCTCGCCGACGGCACCGAGGCGAAGGCCGACCTGCCCGCGCACGAGGCCGCCGGGCTCGGCGCCGGAGCCGCCGTCCGGGTGTCGCTGCCGGACCGGCCGGTGCTGGTGGCCGAACGTACCCAGAAGTGAAGGAAGACACCCACGTGACCCCCCACCCACGACTCCCGCACCCCCACACTCCCGCCCGCCCGCACCAGGCTCCCGCCCGCCCACCCTGGGCTGTCCTGTTCGACATGGACGGCACGCTCGTCGACACCGAGCGCCTGTGGTGGGAGGCGGTCGAGCACGTGGCCGGACGCCCGCTGGCCGACGCCGACCAGCCGGACGTGCTCGGCCGGCCGGTCGAGCACACCGCCGGCTGGCTGGCCGCCACCACCGGCAGGTCCGCCGCCGACCTGACCCGGGACCTGCACCGGGAGTTCACCGACCGGGTCCGCACCGGGACGGTGCCGCGCCCGGGAGCCCTGGACCTGCTCGACGCCCTGGCCGCCGACGGCGTGCCCACCGCGCTGGTCACCGCATCCCCCCGGACGGTCGCCGACACGGTGCTCGACGCCCTCGGCCGGCACCGCTTCGCCGTCTCCGTCACCGCCGACGACACCGACCGCACCAAGCCCGCCCCCGACCCCTACCTCGCCGCCTGCCACGCCCTCGGTGTCGACCCCACCGCGTGTGTGGCCGTCGAGGACACCCAGACCGGCGTCAGTTCCGCCGAGGCGGCCGGGTGCGCGGTCCTCGCGGTACCGTCGCTCGCCCCGATCGCCGCGGCACCCGGCCGCACCGTGCGCGAGAGCCTGGTCGGGGTCACCCCCGAGGAGCTGAACAGCATGGTCACCCCCCACCTGCGGGTCATGAGCTGGAACCTCTGGCTCGGCGGCGCAGAGGTCGACGACCACCGGGCCAAGCAGCTCAAGGCGATCCTGGAAACCGGCGCGGACGTCGTGGGCCTGCAGGAGACCGCCGGCACCGCGGCCCAGGAACTCGCCGAGGCCCTCGGCTGGCACCACCACCGGGCCGGCGAGAACCTCGGCATCATCAGCCGCCACCCCATCACCGCCCGTCTCGGCGACCCGGACGTCGGCTTCTACGGCGCCGCCGGAGCCCGGATCGAGATCGCCCCGGGCCGTGCGGTCGACGTGTGGACGGCCCACCTGCACTGCACGCCCTACGGCCCCTACGAGTCCGCATTCGACGGGCTCCCGGCGGCCGAGCTGATCGCCCACGAGGAACTGCGGCTCGCCCAGATGCGGGACACGCTGCGGTGGATCGGCGACACGGCTCTGCCGACGGTGCCGGTCGTCCTCGTCGGCGACTTCAACTGCCCCTCCCACCTGGACTGGCCGGACGTCGACTGGCCGGTGACGAAGGCGGCGGCGGAGGCGGGCTTCGCCGACTCCTACCGCGAGGCCCACCCGGACCCGGTCGCCGAGCCGGGGCACACCTGGTCGCCGATCCACCCCGTGCACGAGGACGGCAGCGGGCGGCCCGAGCCGCAGGACCGCATCGACTTCGTCCTGCACCGGGGACTCACGGTGCTGGACTCCGGGACGTACGTCAGCGGCATCCCGCGCCCCTGGCCCGATGTCGCCGGGAACGACTGGCCCTCGGACCACGCGGCGGTCGTCACCACCCTCGCCGTGGGCGCCGCCTGACTGGTTATCACCTTAGGTGACCTTGCGGTCCGGGTGAGTGATCCCGTAGGTTGTCCCGCATTCGCTACCCGTCGGTAACGCCTGTTTTCAGTCGCACCGCCGCCCGGCCGCCCGGCCGATTCCGTCGTCCTGGGGAGACCATGCGCTGGCCCATCGGCCGTCCCACCACGGTCCGCGCGCGGATCGTGGCCCTCGCGCTCGCCCCGGTGATCGCCCTGATGACCCTCTGGAGCTTCGCCATGGTCTCGGTCACCGGGGACCTGCGCGCACTGATCAGGCTCCAGGGGGTGTACGAGGACTTCGGCACGCCCGTCGACACGGCGATCGGCCAGATCCAGATCGAACGGCGGCTCGCGGCCGCGTACCTCGGCGGCGGCCCGCACGCGGCGGCCGCCGTCGACCTGCTGCAGCAGCAGCGCCGTACCGACCGGGCCGTGAGCGCCATGCGCGACGCCGTCCAGGGCGGCGACCGCAGTCGGCTCACCGTCCGGCAGCGGCAGGTGGTCGACGCCGCGGTGAGCGCCACCGACCGGCTGGAGGGTCTGCGCGAGCGCGTGCTGGCCCGGCGCATCTCGTGGGACCGGGCCGTGACCGAGTACAGCGCCCTGGTGGAACCCGGGTTCGACGTCCAGTCCTCGCTGACCGCGCTGCAGGCGGGGCAGCTCGCACGGGAGGCCCAGGTCGTCGTCGAGCTGGTACGGGTGCGGGAGTTCGTCTCCCGCGAGGACGCGCTGGTCGCCGGGGCCCGGGCCGCCGGGACCCTGACCGGCCCGCAGTACGAGATGCTCACCGCGACGATCGAGGACCGCCGGATCTTCGAGCAGACGTACGTGCCCGCCCTCCCGTCCGACTCACGGGCCCTGTTCCGGGAGTTCCAGCGCGGGGACGTGCACCAGGCCCTGACCCACGGCGAGGACGCCCTGCTGCGGGCCGGTGCGGCGGGCGCCGGCCGGGCCGTGGCCGCCGGCTCGTGGCGCACCACCACCGACCGGGCCGTCAAGAGCTACATGCAGCTGTGCACGCAGGCCGCCAAGAACTCGGCCGCCCGGGGACGCGCCTTCGCCTACCGGGAGCTGACCCGGGCCGCCGTCGTCGGCGTGGTCGGGCTCGCCGCCGTGGCCCTGTCGCTGTGGTTCGCGGTGCGCGGCGCCCGGCGGATCTCGCGCCGACTGGAGACGCTGCGAGACGCCGCCGACGTGTTGACGACCCGCCAACTGCCCGATGTGATGGCCAGGTTGGCCGCGGGCGAGGAGGTGGACGCCGTGGCAGAGGCGCCGCCGCTCGCGGCGGAGGAGATCAGGCCCGACGAGATCGGCCAGGTCGGCCGGTCCTTCAACGCCGCCCGGCTGGCGGCGGTGGAGGCCGCGGTCAAGCAGGCCGGCCTGCGGCGCGGGCTGTTCGCCGTACTGCTCAACATCGCGCGACGCAACCAGGCACTCGTGCACCGGCAGTTGAAGCTCGTCGACACCCTGGAGCGGCGGACCGACGACCCGGACGTCCTCGAGGAACTGTTCCGGATCGACCACCTGACCACCCGCATGCGCCGCCACGCCGAGAGCCTGATCATCCTCTCCGGTGCCGCTCCCGGCCGCCGGTGGCGGCGACCGGTGCCGATCGCCGACGTGGTGTCGTCCGCGGTCAGCGAGATCGAGGACTACGCGCGCGTGGAGGTCCCGCCCATGCCCCAGGTGGGCATCGCCGCGGACGCCGTCGCCGACGTCGTGCACCTGATCGCCGAACTCCTGGAGAACGCGACGGTGTTCTCGCCGCCGCACACCCGGGTCACCCTGCGCCCGGGGCGGGCGCGCGGCGGGTTCGTGCTGGAGATCGACGACCGCGGGCTCGGCCTGGACTCCGACCAGATGGAGGAGGCCCACCGCACCCTCACCCGCCCCGACGACTTCGACCCCACCCGGCACGAACGCCTCGGCCTGTACGTGGTGGGACGGCTCGCCGCCCGGCACGGCATCGCGGTCACGCTGACCCGGTCGCCGTACGGCGGTACCACGGCGGTGGTGCTGGTGCCGGAAACGGTGCTGGCGGAGGTGGCGCCGGTGAGCGGGGTGCCGGGCCCGTCCGCGCCGGGGGCCGGCGACGCGGGGCAGGGGACGTCCGTGCCCGGCACGCCCGAGGGGGCGCCGCGGTCGTCCGTGGAGACGGCGGAGGCCCTGCACGGCCGGTCGGCGCGGGACACCGGGGTCCGGCTGCGGGCGCTGCCTTCCCGGAAGACCGTGGCACCCGTGCGGGCGCTGCCCGCGCGGAGGGATCCGTCGCTGACCACGCCGGAAGCCGCACCGGACCCGTCACCGGCACCAGTACCTACGGAACCGGACCCGTCACCGGCACCCATCCCCGCCGATCCCCCCACTCCGGCCCTGCCCACCCGCAGTCGGCAGACCTCTCTCGCCCCTCAGCTGCGCACCGAGGGGCCGCCCGCCGAGGGGCCTGCGGAACGTCAGGTCAGCGCCGAGGAGGTGCGGGACATCTTCGGCGCATTTCAGCGGGGGCTGGACCGCGGCCGCAGGGGCCTCCCCGCGGACACCGGCCCCACGCAGCGAACCGACATCGAGGAAGGGACGGATGCCGACGATGCGCCCTGACCAGACCCCCGAGCCGCCCTCCGAGGCCGCACCGCAGCCCGGCGCCGACCTCGGCTGGCTGCTCGACGACCTCGTGGCCAGAACCGACCACGTCCGCCAGGCCGTGCTGCTGACCGCGGACGGCCTCCCGCTGAGCTTCTCGGAGGGCATGCGCAGACGCGACATCGAGCACCTCGCCGCCGTCTGCTCCGGATTCCACAGCCTGGCCCGCTCGGCGGGGGAGCGGTTCGCGGCCGGAGAGGTGCGGCAGACCATGGTGATGCTCGACGACGCCTACCTCTTCATCACCCCGGCCGGAAACGGCAGCCGGCTGGCCGTGCTCAGCGAGGTGCAGACCGACGTCGGGCAGTTGGCCCACGAAATGGCCCTGCTCGTGCGCCGGCTCGGCCGCCACATTGACGCCGCCGTGCGCTCGGCCGCGGGCCCCACCGCTTCCTGATCCGGCTGTGACCGACGACCACTGGTACGAGGACGAGACCGGGGCGATGGTGCGCCCCTACATGGTGACCCGGGGCCGCACCCGTCCCTCGGACCGGCACAGCATCGACCTGATGTCCCAGGTCACCGCCCTGCACGTGGACGAAGGACAGTCGGCTGTCGATCACGCCCGCGCGTCCCTGCTCGGCCTCGTGCGCCGCGGCCCCCGGCCGGTCGCCGAGCTTGCCGCGGACGCCGACCTGCCGCTGACGGTCGTACGCGTGCTGCTCGGCGATCTGGCCGAGGCCGGGCTGGTCCGCATCGACGCGCCCCGGCGTGTGCTCGCCGACGGCCCCGCGGCCGACCCGGAGCTGCTGCGGGAGATCGTGGAGCGGCTTCGGGAGCTGTAGAGGAGAGGAGCGGGTGCCCGGAGAGGACCGTGAGGTCGTCCCTGCCCCGCCGCACCTTCTGTATCCCCTTGGCGCTTCTGTGCTGCCTTCCGCCCGACCGGCGGCGGGACCCGGCCGCGACCTGCGCCCCCCCCGGAGGGCCTTCCCAATGGGCCTGTGCAGGCGTCCCAGGGCGCGCAACGAATCGCCGTGCGAGCAGTCGTGGACGCAATGAACCGCGCACCGGCGCGCAACGGCTCCCGCTTGTCCGGGCGAGCGCGCCGACCGTACCTTCTAAGTGACCCCCGAACCCCTCCGTACCTTCGAGGACCACGCATGCGCACCGCCCTGCTCCAGAGCTCTGGCCGCCCCGGCTCCGTCGCCGAGAACCTGAAGGTCCTCGACGCCGCCGCGGGCAGGGCCTCGGCTGCCGGCGCCGGGCTCCTCCTGGCCCCGGAGATGTTCCTGACCGGTTACGCGATCGGCGACGACATCGGCCGCCTCGCCGAGCCCGCCGACGGCGAGTCGGCCGACGCGATCGCGTGGCTCGCCGCCCGGCACGGCCTGGCCATCGCCTACGGCTACCCGGAGCGGGACGGCGAGAGCGTCTTCAACTCCGCCCAGCTGATCTCCGCCGACGGCACGCGTCTGGCGAACTACCGCAAGACCCACCTCTTCGGCTGCTTCGAGCGCGACCACTTCACGCCGGGCGACCAGCCGGTCGTCCAGGCCGAGCTGAACGGCCTGACGGTCGGCATCATGATCTGCTACGACGTGGAGTTCCCGGAGAACGTGCGCGCCCACGCCCTCGCCGGTACCGACCTCCTCGTCGTCCCGACGGCGCAGATGCACCCGTTCCAGTTCGTCGCGGAGTCCCTCGTGCCGGTGCGCGCCTGGGAGAACCAGATGTACGTCGCGTACGTCAACCGGGTCGGTCAGGAGGGCGAGTTCGAGTTCGTCGGCCTGTCCACTCTGGCCGGACCCGACGGGATCGCCCGCGCCCGCGCGGGCCGCGCCGAGGAACTGGTCCTCGCCGATGTCGACCCGGCCTTCCTCGCCGCCTCCCGCGAGGCCAACCCGTATCTGAAGGACCGCCGCCCCGGCCTCTACGGGTCCCTCCTCTGAGTCACCGCCCCCCAGCCCTCCCCCTTCAGACCTTTCGCGCTAGGAGTCCGTACCCCATGACGTCCACGGTGCCCAACGCCGTCGAGCACGCAGACGAGCAGCAGCCGCCGATCACCATGTTCGGCCCGGACTTCCCGTACGCGTACGACGACTTCCTCGCCCACCCGGCGGGGCTCGGCCAGATACCCGCGACCGAGCACGGCACGGAGGTCGCCGTCATCGGCGGCGGCCTGTCCGGCATCGTCGCCGCCTACGAGCTGATGAAGATGGGCCTCAAGCCCGTCGTCTACGAGGCCGACCGGATCGGCGGCCGGCTGCGCACCGTCGGCTTCGAGGGCTGCGACGAGTCGCTGACCGCCGAAATGGGCGCCATGCGCTTCCCGCCGTCCTCCACGGCGCTGCAGCACTACATCGACCTGGTCGGGCTTCAGACGCGTCCCTTCCCCAACCCGCTCGCCGAGGCGACGCCCTCGACCGTCGTCGACCTCAAGGGCGAGTCGCACTACGCCGAGACGATCGACGACCTTCCGCAGGTCTACCGGGACGTGGCCGAGGCCTGGAACAAGTGTCTCGAAGAGGGCGCCGACTTCTCCGACATGAACCGCGCCATGCGCGAGCGGGACGTGCCGCGCATCCGTGAGATCTGGGCCAGGCTCGTCGAGAAGCTCGACAACCAGACCTTCTACGGCTTCCTCTGCGACTCCGACGCCTTCAAGTCCTTCCGGCACCGCGAGATCTTCGGCCAGGTCGGCTTCGGCACCGGCGGCTGGGACACCGACTTCCCGAACTCCATCCTGGAGATCCTGCGCGTCGTCTACACCGAGGCCGACGACCACCACCGAGGCATCGTCGGCGGCTCCCAGCAGCTGCCGCTGCGCCTGTGGGAGCGCGAGCCGGAGAAGATCGTCCACTGGCCGTACGGCACCTCGCTGAAGTCCCTGCACGTGGACGGCGAGCCGCGCCCGGCGGTGACCCGGCTGCACCGCACCGCGGGCAACCAGATCACCGTGACCGACGCCGACGGCGACATCCGCACCTACCAGGCGGCCATCTTCACCGCCCAGTCCTGGATGCTGCTGTCCAAGATCGCCTGCGACGACTCGCTGTTCCCGATCGACCACTGGACCGCGATCGAGCGCACCCACTACATGGAGTCCTCGAAGCTGTTCGTCCCCGTCGACCGGCCGTTCTGGCTGGACAAGGCCGTCGACGACCAGGGAAACCCGACGGGCCGGGACGTCATGTCGATGACCCTCACCGACCGCATGACCCGCGGCACCTACCTGCTGGACGACGGCCCGGACAAGCCGGCCGTGATCTGCCTGTCGTACACCTGGTGCGACGACAGCCTGAAGTGGCTGCCGCTGTCCGCGGGCGAGCGGATGGAGGTCATGCTGAAGTCGCTGTCGGAGATCTATCCGAACGTCGACATCCGCAGGCACATCATCGGCAACCCGGTGACCGTCTCCTGGGAGAACGAGCCCTACTTCATGGGCGCGTTCAAGGCCAACCTGCCCGGCCACTACCGCTACCAGCGGCGCCTGTTCACGCACTTCATGCAGGACCGGCTGCCCGAGGACAAGCGGGGCATCTTCCTCGCAGGCGACGACATCTCCTGGACGGCGGGCTGGGCCGAGGGCGCCGTGCAGACCGCGCTGAACGCGGTATGGGGCGTCATGCACCACTTCGGTGGGACCACCGACGCGGCCAACCCCGGCCCGGGCGACGTCTACGACGAGATCGCCCCCGTGGAACTCCCCGAGGACTGACGGTCCGCGCGGGCGGTCACACCCCGGCCGCCCGCGCCTTCTCGTACACCTCCGCGGCGATGTCCCCGAGTTCCCGGGCGTCCCGCGCACTGCTCTGCAGATCGACCAGGATCTCCTCCAGGCCGATCTCGGCGTGCGCGAGCAGATCCTCGGCGATCTGGTCGGCGCTGCCGTGGAAGGGCCGCCGGTCGGCGCCGTCGTAGGCCTTGGCCGAGTACTCGGCGTTCGCCCTGAGGACCGTCTGGATCGGCTGCTGGCGGCCGCGCTCGGCCGCGAGGTCCTGCAGTTCCTGCCACTGGGTCGCGATCTGCTCGACGCCCATGCCGACCGGCAGCCAGCCGTCGGCGTGGTCGACGAGGCGCTCCTGGGCCTTCCGGCTGCTCGCCGCCAGCAGGATCGGGATCGGCCGGGCGGGCTTGGGACCGACCACGGCCGAGTCGATCCTGGTGATCGAGCCGTCGTAGCGCACCGGGTCGGGACCCCACACCGCCCGGCACACGTCGATGACCTCGTCCAGCACCCGGCCGCGCTCCTTGATCGGCCGGATTCCCGCGGCCGCGTACTCGTCGAGGGACCAGCCGGTGCCGAAGCCCGCGATCACCCGGCCACCGCTCGCCGCGTCGAGCGAGGCGAGGGACTTGGCGAGCTGGAACGGCTGGTGCAGCGGCGCGACCAGCACACTGCTGCCGAGCCGGACCCGCTCGGTGGCCGCCGCGGCGAGGGTGAGCGTGATCAGCGGGTCGGCGACATGGCGGTACGAGTCCGGCCAGGGGAGGCCCTCGATGCCGTACAGCCCCTGGGTGGCGGGCTCCGGGAACAGGGCCCGCTCGTACACCCAGAGGCTGTCGTACCCGATCCGTTCGGCGGTGCGCGCCACCTCGGGCACGTCCCTGCCGAGGTCGTACTGCCGGTTCTGCGGAAGACCGAGCCCCAGACGGATCGCCATGGCATGTGCTCCTTCGTGATCGTCGGTGTCCGTCGATCAACGTACAGCGACGCATGGGGAGTTCCCAGGAGATCGCCCCGGCTGTCCGGATCAGTCCGGCAGGGGAGTGAGCAGCATGCGTCCGGCGAAGCCGACGGCCGCGTCCAGCCGCTGGGTGAACTCCCCGGCCACGTCGGGCAGTCGGCGCAGCGCCCACAGCGCCCGCGCCGCCGTCCAGGTGGCGTCCCGGGCCCGCTCCAGGCTCCACGAGCCGAGCAGATGGGTGAGCGGGTCGGCGATCTGGAGCAGGTCGGGACCCGGCATCAGGTCCTCGCGGATGCGCTCCTCCAGCGACACGAGGAGGTCGCCCACGCGGTCGAACTCGTCCTCCAGCTCGGTCGGTTCGCACTCCAGTGCACGGCAGGTGTCCACCACGGCGAGGGCGAGGTCGTGGCCGATGTGCGCATTGATGCCGGCCAGCGCGAACTGCAGCGGCCGTACGCCGGGGTGCCGGCGGAACTGGAACAGCGGCCGCCAGCAGGCCGGCGGGCGCCGGCCCCCGGCGACCGCGTCCACGGCGGACAGGTACCGCTCGGCGAACCGGACGTCCAGCGTCGCCACGGCCCGTGGGTCCGTGAACCGCCCCGCGTCCACGAGCCGGTCGACCTCCTCGGTGACAGCCAGGTAGACCCGGTTGAAGACCGCGATCCCGTCCTGCTCCGGCAGGGTGGCGCCCAGGACGCGCATGCGGGCGAGGACCGTGTCCACGGTCTCCGGGCGGTGGGTGAGTTGTACCGATTGCGCCATGAGGGCAGAGTCCCAGGCCCGGGCCGGCCCAGGTGCCGACCGGCCCGGCGCTTCCCCGGAACGGGGGAACGTCACGCGGGAGGGTGAGCCGCGGGCACGCTACGGCTGGGTGCGCTGGGCGTCGGCCTCGGGGGCCTCGGCGGCCTCGTCGTAGGAGGAGGTGCCCTCGTCCAGCAGCGGTTCCTGCCCCTTGAGGTGGGCGGGCGCGAACGCGCCCAGTGTGTGGTAGCCGGTGATGACGACCAGCGTGCCCAGCGCGATACCGCTGAGGGAGAAGGTGTTGCTGAACTTCATGCTGACGTTGCCGACGCCGATGATGATGCCCGCCGCGGCCGGCACCAGGTTCAGCGGGTTGCGCAGATCCACCTTGGCGTTGATCCAGATCTGCGCGCCCAGCAGCCCGATCATGCCGTACAGGATGACGGTGATGCCGCCGAGGACCCCGCCCGGGATCGCGGCGACGATCGCGCCGAACTTCGGGCAGACACCGAACAGCAGCGCGAAGCCGGCGGCGGCCCAGTACGCGGCGGTCGAGTAGACGCGGGTCGCGGCCATCACGCCGATGTTCTCCGAGTACGTGGTGTTGGGCGGGCCGCCCACGGCCGTCGACAGCATGGACGCCACCCCGTCCGCCGAGATGGCCGTGCCGAGCTTGTCGTCCAGGGGATCGCCGGTCATCTCACCCACCGCCTTGACGTGCCCGGCGTTCTCCGCGACCAGCGCGATGACCACGGGGAGCGCGACCAGGATCGCCGACCCCTGGAAGGACGGCCCGTGGAAGGTCGGCAGCCCGATCCAGCCGGCTTTGCCGACGCCGGAGAGGTCCAGCCGCCAGTGGTCGGTGAGCCTGCCGCTCGCGTCCACCGAGTGGATCATGCCGAAGATCCGGTCGGAGGCCCAGGAGAGCCCGTAGCCGAACACGAGCCCCAGAAAGATCGCGATGCGGGACCAGAAACCACGCAGACAGACGATGGCCAGGCCGGTGAACAGCATCACCAGCAGGGCGGTCCACTGGTCCTGGGGCCAGTAGGTGGAAGCGGTGACCGGGGCGAGGTTGAAACCGATCAGCATCACGACCGCGCCGGTGACGATCGGCGGCATCACGGCATGGATGATCCGCGCGCCGAATCGCTGTACCGCCACTCCCGCCATGAACAGCGCGACGCCGACGACGAAGACCGCGCCGGTCACGGTCGCGCTCGTGCCGCCCTGCGCCCGGATGACCGCGGCCACGCCCACGAAGGAGAGCGAACAGCCGAGGTAGCTGGGCACCCGGCCGCGCGTGGCGAGCAGGAAGATCATCGTCGCGACGCCGGACATCATGATCGCCAGATTGGGGTTCAGGCCCATCAGAACCGGTGCCACGAAGGATGCGCCGAACATCGCGACCACGTGCTGGGCGCCGAGGCCGACCGTGCGGGGCCAGGAGAGCCGTTCGTCGGGCCGGACCACCGCGCCGGGGGCGGGCGTGTGCCCGTCGCCGTGCAGTTTCCAGCGGACGCCGAGGTCCATGGTGGGGTTTCTCTTTCCTTGTACGTGAAGACTGTCCGGGACCATTGTCACGGGTACCTGGCGGCTCTACGCTCGCACGGTCTTATTCATGAACGATACTCACGTACCTGATCGGCCTGATCGGAGGGAGTGTTCGAAGCAGGTCGCCTCAACCCCGGCGTGCTCACGGCCGGGGGTCGGGTACCGGCGCGGTGGCCCGTACGGCAACCCGTCGGTCGCCCGCCCGCAGCACCCCCGCGAACCCCGCGAGCCCGCACGCCAGCACCGTCACCAGGCCGAACGACACGACGAGGCTGGTCGCCTGGGCCAGACCGCCGATCGCGCCCGGCGCGACCAGCCCCGAGGTGTACGTGATCGTCGCGACGCCCGCTATGGCCTGGCTCGGGTTCGGTCCGCTGCGGCCCGCCGCCGCGAAGCACAGCGGTACGACGACCGCGATACCGACGCCCATCAGGGCGAATCCCGCCATCGCCACCAGCGGATGCCCGGCACCGACGATGAGCAGGCCGCCGAGGACGGCGAGGACGCCGCTCGCCCGCACGGTGCGCACGGAGCCGAACCGGTCCACGACCTTGTCGCCCGCGATCCGGGCAACGGCCATGGTGAGCGTGAATCCCGTCGTGCACGCGGCGGCGAGCGCGGCGGAGGTGCCCAGCTGGTGCCGCAGATACACCGCCGACCAGTCCAGGCTCGCGCCCTCCGCGAACACCGCGCAGAAACCGATCGCGCCGATCAGCAGGGTGGACTTGGGCGGCAGCGCGAACCGGGGCGGCGGCTCCTCGTCCTGCGCGGGCTGCAGGTCGAGCACCCAGGTGCACGCGACCAGGCCCAGCACGGTCAGGACGGCGGCCGCAAGGACGTGGTGCAGCCGGGCGTCCGCGCCCAGACGCGCCGCAAGGGTGCCGGCCGCCGAGCCGACCAGCGCTCCCGCGCTCCACATGCCGTGCAGGCCGGACATGATCGACCGGCCGAGGCGGTTCTCCACCTCCACACCGAGGGCGTTCATCGCCACGTCCGCCATGCCCGCCGAGGCGCCGTAGACGAACAGGGCCAGGCAGAGCGTGAGGAGGTTCGGCGCGAGGGACGGCAGGACGAGGGACAGCGTCCACAGGGCCATCAGGCCCCGAAGGGCGTCGCGGGCACCGAACCGGTGGCTGATGCCGCCGGCGAGCGGCATGGCGACCGACGCGCCGAGCGCCGGGAACGCCAGCGCCAGCCCCAACTGCCCCGCCCCGATCGAGGCGTGGTCCTGGATCCACGGCACCCGGGTCGCGAACGAGCCGGTGACGGCGCCGTGCACGGCGAAGACGGCCGCCACGGCGTACCGGGCGCGCCTCCCCTCGCGCTGCTCGCAGACCCTCCCGACCACTTCACTCATTCTCGGGTCCCTCCCCGGCTGTGTATCTCCCCGGTGCGCCGCCGTAAACTATCAGGAACCCTGCCTGATAGATAGGGGATACCCGGCCGCCCCGGCGCGGCCCCGCAGATCTGGGAGGATTCCCGGCATGCCCGCATCCCCGAGCACCGCCCGGGCCATCAACGACCGGCTCGCCCTGCGGCTGCTGCAGCAGGAAGGGCCGCTGACGGCAGGGCAGCTGAAGCAGCTCACCGGCCTGTCCCGGCCCACGGTCGCGGACCTCGTCGAACGCCTGACGGTCTCCGGCCTGATCACGGTGGTCGGGGAGTCCGGGGAGCAGCGGCGGGGCCCCAACGCCCGGCTGTACGGGATCGTCGCCGACCGCGCCCACCTGGCCGCCCTCGACGTACGCACCGAGGGCGTCTCCGTGACCGTGTCCGACCTGCTGGGGCGGGTGCTGGCCGAGGCAGCCGTGCCGATCGGCGACGACACCGGCACCGGGCCGGCGGTGGAGCAGGCGGTCGCGCTGGTGGAGCGGGTGGCGAAGGAGGCCGGGGTGGAAGAGGTGTCCCGGCGGGAGCCCGGGAGGGCGCGGGGGAGGCTGCACACGGTCGGCATCGGCGCGCCCGGCCTGATCGACCCGGTCACGGGCGAGCTCCGCGACTCGACGGGGCTGCCCGAGTGGCACCGCCGGCTGGTGGCCGCGTTGCAGGAGAGGCTGCCGGATGCGCGGGTCATCGTGGAGAACGAGACCAACCTCGCCGCCCTGGCGGAACAGCGCGACGGGGCCGCCCGGGACCGGGACACGTTCGTCCTGCTCTGGCTCGGCCACGGCACGGGCGCGGCCGTCGTCCTGGACGGCACCCTCCGCCGTGGTGCCTCCGGAGGCACCGGCGAGATCGGGTTCCTGCCGGTACCGGGCACGGGCGCGCTGCCCTCGGCGACGGACTGCGCCGGCGGCTTCCACTCCCTGGCCGGGGCGGCGGCGGTCGTGGCGCTAGCGGAGGAGCACGGGCTGGTGGGGGGCGGGCCTGAGTCCGCGGACTCGGAGTCCGCGGAGCCCGGGCCCACGGATTCGGCGTCACGGGAGGCGGGGTCCACCGGGCCGGTGGCCGCCGAACTGGTGCGCCGGGCGGTCGCGGAGGACGCTGCTGGTGCTGGTGCTGGTGCTGGTGCTGGTGCTGGTGCTGGTGCTGGTGCTGGTGCTGGTGCTGGTGCTGCCGACGGCGGTGGGGGCGGCGGAGGCAGTGGTGACGGCGATGCTGGTGGGCCGGCGCGGTTCCTCGACGCCCTCGCCGACCGGCTGGCCATCGGCGTCGCGTCGGTCGTGGCCGTTCTCGACCCCGGCTGTGTGGTGCTGGCCGGCGAGATCGGGCAGGCCGGCGGGGACGCGCTCGCCGCGCGCGTGGCGGAGCGGATCGGGCGGATGTCCCCCCTGCCCACGGAAGTGCGGCCGAGCACGCTCGGAGGCGCCGCCGTCCTGCGCGGGGCGCTGCTGACCGCGCGAGACCGCGCGCAGGACGAACTGTTCAAGCCGCCGGAGCGATAGCCGGGCGGCGGACCGGCCGCGACCGGCCGCCTCAGCCCCGTCGCCCGTTGCCGAACCGTTCCGCCAGGTACTCCTCGAACGTCCGCTTCCCCACGGCCAGCTGCGGGGTGAGGTGGCCGCCGTCCCGCAGGCCCCGGTACGCCCTGCCCGCCAGGGGCACGCCGAGCAGCGCACGCCGGCGGCCCGTGGCCTTCAGATATGCCCGGGCCAGGGACTCGAAGGTGCGCACCTGGGGACCACCCATGTCCGGCACCCGCCCGGCCGGTGCGCCCACCGCCAACTCGGCCAGCCGGTCCGCGACTTCCGCCGCCTCGATCGGCTGGTCCCGCACCCCGGCCGGCAGCAGCAGCACCGGCGGCTTGGCCAGTGACCGCAGCAGCGTCACCAGCAGATCGTGGAACTGGGTGGTCCGCAGCACGGTCCAGCCCAGCCCCGACTCCGCGATCAGCTTCTCCACGGCGAGCTTGCTCGCGTAGTAGCCGAGCGGCACCCGGTCCACGCCCACGATCGAGATGTACACCAGGTGCCCCACACCCGCCCGCCGCGCCGCCGCGAGCAGGTGTGCGGCCGCCTCCTCGTCGCCTCCCCGGGGCGTGCTCGCGCAGTGCACGATCGTGTCCACGCCGGCGACGGCCGCGTCCAGCCCGGGTCCGCCCTCGCGCAGATCGACGGCGTACTGCGTGGCGCGCCGGCTGAGCACCCGTACCTCGTGTCCGTCCGCGCGCAGCCGCTCGACGACGAGTCGGCCGAGCGTTCCGGTGCCGCCGGTCACCAGGATCGTGGTCATGCTGTTCAGTCCCTTCGGACCCGGCGCTCCCGGATGGAGCGCCCCCTGTCAGCTGAGACCGGGCAGCCCCCGTGCAATGTGACAGTGGCTCCGCGGACGCGTCACCTGACCCCGTACGAAGTCCAGCTTGTCGGGGTTCACCACGACGTGCACCTGCGCGATCAGGTCGTCCCTCAGCTCGAAGCAGGCGACCCCGGCCAGTGTGTCGCCGGCCCACGCGGCCAGCGCCCGGCCGCCGTTGACCTCGATCACCGTGAAGTCCAGGCCCGCCGCGAACCGCCCGCCGCCGCCCGCCACGAGGCGCGCGACCTTCTCGCGTCCGCCGACCGGCCGCCGGGCCGAGGTGACCTTGCCGCCGCCGTCGCTCCACCAGGTCACGTCGGCCGCGAGCAGCCTCTCCAGCCCGGCCAGATCACCCTCGCGGGCCGCCGCGACGAACGAGGTGACCAACGCCTCCTGCCGCTCGGGAGCGGGCTGGAACCGGGCGCGCGGATCACCCACCCGCGACGCCGCCCGCCGGTACAGCTGACGGCAGTTGGCCTCGCTCAGGTCCAGCACCTCGGCGATCTCCCGATGTCCGTACGCGAAGGCCTCACGCAGCACGTACACCGCGCGCTCGGTCGGCGTGAGCCGCTCCAGCAGCACCAGCACGGCCATCGACACGGCGTCCCGCTGCTCGGCCGACTCCAGGGGGCCGAGCGTGCCGTCCGAGGTGACCACCGGCTCGGGGAGCCAGGCGCCCACGTAGCTCTCGCGCCGGGCCCTGGCCGAGGTCAGCCGGTTGAGGCAGAGGTTGGTGACGACCTTGGCCAGCCAGGCGGCCGGGTGCTCGACGGCCGAGCGGTCGGCGCCGCGGTAGCGCAGATAGGCGTCCTGGACCGTGTCCTCGGCCTCCTCGGCGGAACCGAGCATGCGGTAGGCCAGCCCGAACAGACGGGGACGGTGCTGTTCGAACTCCTCGTCGTACGTCATGCGTTCAGCCTGTCAGAGGTGAACAGGGCAGTTGGTACGTACCTGTTGACCACTGTGGTCTAGTCCTCTTACTGTCTGAGTGGTGACTGAGTCCTGTGCAGACCGGTCCGGCGGCGGTGACGACGGCCCTTGCCCGCCGCCGGACCTCCACCGGCCGAGAAGTCCAGTCGCGCGGTCTGTGAGCCACTCCACACCGGCCGCCGGTATGGACGTCAACCGGGCGTGGCACACTGGCCCTGTACCAGTAGCAGCGCACTCCGGGGTCGGTGAAAGTCCGAACCGGCGGTTACAGTCCGCGACCCGGTCGCTTCCAGCGGCCGGTTGACCAGGTGAAATTCCTGGACCGACGGTTAAAGTCCGGATGGGAGGCAGTGCGCGGCGAGCGGGCATCCGTGCGCGCCGCCGTCTGGACTCGTCCGTGCGGACGGGTCCCGTCCGGCGTCGCCCCCGGTGTTCTCGCTCGTACTTCTGTCGTCATCGACAGCCCCGGAGTCCGTGCCCGAATGAGGCAGGAGGACCCGGGAAGTGTTCACCGGAATCGTCGAAGAGCTGGGTCAGGTCACCGCCGTCGAGAGCCTCGGCGACGCAGCCCGCTTCCGGCTCCGCGGCCCCGTCGTGACCGAGGGCGCGCAGCACGGCGACTCCATCGCCGTGAACGGGGTCTGTCTCACCGTCGTCGAGCACGAGGGCGACGAGTTCACCGCCGACGTCATGGCCGAGACCCTGAAGCGCTCCAGCCTCGGTGTCCTCACCGTCGGCTCCCGCGTCAACCTCGAACGTCCCACCGCAGTGGGCGCACGCCTCGGCGGGCACATCGTCCAGGGGCATGTCGACGGCACCGGCACGGTCCTGGACCGCACGCCCTCCGAGCACTGGGAGATCGTGAAGATCTCGCTCCCCGCCGAGCTCACCCGCTATGTCGTGGAGAAGGGCTCCATCACCGTCGACGGCATCAGCCTGACCGTCGTCGAGGCGGGTACCGACCACTTCACCGTCAGCCTCATCCCGACCACCCTCGCCCTCACCACCCTCGGCCTGAAGCAGCCCGGTGACCCGGTCAACCTCGAGGTGGACGTCGTCGCCAAGTACGTCGAGCGGCTGCTGGCGGCCGGTCGGGGGGCCGACCGGTGAACTGGCTCGACTCGGAGGCCTTCGTCGTCTTCGGCCAGCACATCAAGTGGTCGGACATGACCGGCAACGTCGTGGGGCTGATCGCCCTGGCGTTCGGCTGGCGCCGGTCCATCTGGACCTGGCCCACCCAGTTCCTCTCCGGACTGATCCTCTTCGCGGCCTTCGCCACCGCCCACCTCTCCGGCAGCGCGGGCAAGCAGATCGTCGTGATGGCCGTCGCCGTCTACGGCTGGTGGCAGTGGAACCGCGGCAAGGGGCGGGCGGAGGACGGTCACATCGCCGTACGGTTCGCCACCTGGCGGGAGCGGGCGGCCCTGCTCGGCGCCGCCGCCGTCGGCACGGTCGCGGTGGCCGTGCTCTT
This sequence comes from Streptomyces sp. NPDC046197, assembly GCF_040646295.1. Classification (NCBI taxonomy): domain Bacteria; kingdom Bacillati; phylum Actinomycetota; class Actinomycetes; order Kitasatosporales; family Streptomycetaceae; genus Streptomyces; species Streptomyces sp. NPDC046197. Next base: position 275,800 of record NZ_JBEYZY010000006.1, read on the forward strand.
CAAGGCGTACCCGTCCCTGTCCTGGGACCCCTGGCCCGACGCCTACATCTTCGTCGGCACCATCGTCGCCATGTACGCCCAGGCCCGCGGCATGGTCGAGTTCTGGTTCGCCTGGCTGCTCGTCGACGTCGTCGGCGTCCCGCTCAACTTCGCAGGCGGCTTCGCCTTCTCCGGATTCGTCTACGTCATCTACGGCGCACTCGTCCTGTGGGGCATGCGCGACTGGTGGCTGCGCTCCCGCAAGGCCGCGCGGCCCGTCCTGGAAGGAGCGCCGGCATGACGGCGGCACCGATCCTGTACAGCACCGACAACATCGAGGACTTCACGCTCGACCCGGTCGAGCAGGCCATCGCCGACATCGCGGCCGGCCGTCCGGTCGTGGTCGTCGACGACGAGGACCGCGAGAACGAGGGCGACCTCGTCATCGCCGCGGAGAAGGCGACCGAGGAGATCGTCGCCTTCATGATGAGCGAGTGCCGCGGCCTGATCTGCGCGCCCATGGAGGGCGAGGAACTGGACCGGCTGAGGCTGCCGCAGATGGTCGAGGAGAACACCGAGTCGATGAAGACCGCGTTCACGGTCTCCGTCGACGCCACCGCCGCGCACGGCGTCACCACCGGCATCTCCGCCGGCGACCGCGCCACCACGCTCCAACTGCTCGCGAGCGGCACGGCCGAGCCCTCGGACCTCGTCCGCCCCGGCCACGTCTTCCCGCTGCGCGCCCGACCCGGCGGCGTGCTGGTCCGCAACGGCCACACCGAGGCCGCCGTCGACCTGGCCCGGCTCGCCGGACTGCGCCCGGCCGGCGCCATCGTCGAGATCGCCGGCGAGGACGGCCGGATGCTGCGCCTGCCCGAGCTGATCCCCTTCGCCCGCAAGCACGGCCTGACGATCATCTCCATCGAGGACCTGATCGCCTACCGGCGCGGCTCGGAGCCCACCGTCCGCCGCGAGGCCGAGGTCCACCTGCCCACCGCCCACGGCGTCTTCACCGCCTTCGGCTACCGCTCCGCCGTCGACGGCGTCGAGCACGTCGCCCTGGTGCACGGCGAGATCGGCGACGGCGAGGACGTCCTGGTCCGGGTCCACTCCGAGTGCCTCACCGGCGACGTCTTCGGCTCCCACCGCTGCGACTGCGGACCCCAGCTGGACGCCTCCCTGGAGCGCATCCAGACCGAGGGCAGGGGAGTGGTGGTCTACCTGCGCGGCCACGAGGGACGCGGCATCGGCCTGATGTCCAAGCTGCGCGCCTACGAACTCCAGGAGCGCGGCCGCGACACCCTCGACGCCAACCTCGAACTGGGCCTGCCCGCCGACGCCCGCGACTACGGCGCCGGCGCGCAGATCCTCCAGGACCTCGGCGTGCGCAGCGTGCGCCTGATGACCAACAACCCCGACAAGACCGATGCGCTCGTGCGCCACGGCCTCAAGGTCACCGGCCGGGAGCCGATGCCGGTCCAGGCGGGTGAGCACAACCTCCGCTACCTGCGCACCAAGCGGGACCGGATGGGGCACGACCTGCCCTGGCTGGACACGACCGCCGTGTCCACCTGCGGCAACCAGTAAGAGAGAGCACTGAGGAGACACGTGAGCGGCAAGGGTGCACCGGAACTGTCCGTCCGGAACGTCGGGGACCTCAGGGTCGCCGTCATCGCGGCGCAGTGGCACGAGAAGGTGATGGACGGTCTGGTGGACGGCGCTCTGCGCGCCCTGCACGACCTGGGAATCGACGAGCCGACCCTGCTGCGGGTCCCCGGCAGCTGGGAGCTCCCGGTGGTCGCCAAGGCGCTGGCCGGCCGCGGCTACGACGCGGTCGTCGCCCTCGGCGTCGTCATCCGCGGCGGCACGCCCCACTTCGACTTCGTGTGCCAGGGCGTCACCCAGGGCCTGACGCAGGTGTCGGTCGAGACCGGCGTTCCGGTCGGCTTCGGCGTGCTGACGTGCGACACCGAGGAGCAGGCCCTGGACCGGGCCGGTCTGGAGGGCTCCAACGAGGACAAGGGGCACGAGGCCGTGACCGCCGCGGTGGCGACGGCGGCAACGCTCCGCTCAGTATCCGAACCCTGGCACTGAGGCACCGCCCCGAGCGCGTAGGGTGGGGACCACCATGTCCAAGAAGACGTTCGAGGGGCTCTTCACCGAGCTCCAGCACAAGGCCGCCCACGGCGACCCCGCCACCTCCCGCACCGCCGAACTGGTCGGCAAGGGCGTCCATGCCATCGGCAAGAAGGTCGTCGAGGAAGCCGCCGAGGTCTGGATGGCCGCCGAGTACGAGGGCAAGGAGGCGGCGGCCGAGGAGATCTCCCAGCTGCTGTACCACGTCCAGGTGATGATGGTCGCCCGCGGCATCTCCCTCGACGACGTCTACGCCCACCTCTGAGCCGTCCCGCACGCACTTCCGTACCGAACGAGCACCGAACGAGCAAAGGAAGCCGACCTCATGCTGCGCATCGCCGTCCCCAACAAGGGTTCACTCTCCGGCCCTGCGGCGGACATGCTGCATGAGGCCGGCTACCAGCAGCGTCGCGAGTCCAAGGAACTGCGGATCGTCGACCCGGAGAACGAGGTCGAGTTCTTCTACCTCCGCCCCCGCGACATCGCGATCTACGTCTCCTCCGGCCGCCTCGACATCGGCATCACGGGCCGCGACCTGCTCATCGACTCCGGCGCCAACGCCGAGGAGATCCTGCCGCTCGGCTTCGCCCGCTCCACCTTCCGCTACGCCACCAAGCCCGGCACGGCAGGCGGCGTCGAGGACCTGAACGGCAGGACGGTCGCCACCTCCTACGAGGGCATCGTCGCCAAGCACCTCGCCGACAACGGCATCGACGCCTCCGTCGTCCACCTCGACGGCGCCGTCGAGACCGCCATCCAGCTCGGCGTCGCCGAGGTCATCGCCGACGTCGTCGAGACCGGCACCTCGCTGCGCAACGCGGGCCTGGAGGTCATCGGCGAGCCGATCATGACGTCCGAGGCGATCGTGGTCCGGCGCACCGGCGCCGACGCCGAGGAGCCCAAGGTGCAGCAGTTCCTGCGCCGCCTCCAGGGCGTTCTGGTGGCCCGGACGTACGTGATGATGGACTACGACTGCCGGGTCGAGCAGCTGGACAAGGCCGTCGCGCTGACCCCTGGCCTGGAGTCCCCGACCGTCTCCCCGCTGCACAACGAGGGCTGGGTCGCCGTGCGCGCCATGGTCCCGGCCAAGGAGGCACAGCGGATCATGGACGACCTGTACGCGATCGGTGCCCGGGCCATCCTGACCACGGCCATCCACGCCTGCCGCCTCTGAGGGCGCGCACGGACACCGACAGGCACCAGAGGCGAAGAGGCACGAAGAGATGTCCGATCTGCCGGCACTTCCCGTCACCTTCCGGCCCGGCCGCACCCGCGCGGTCCTGCTGACCGCCGGAGTCGCGATCTTCGTGGTCATCACCGCGGTCGCGATGCTGCTGGAGCAGCTCACCCCCGGAGAGCGCCTGAGCTTCGTCTTCACGGCGGCCGTCCTCTTCGGCGTACTGCTGCTGCTCTCCCGCCCCAAGGTCGTCGCGGACGAGTCCGGTGTGACCGTCGTCAACATCGCCAGCAGGCGACGCCTGGACTGGGCGGAGATCCTCCAGGTGAACCTGCGCCCCGGCGACCCCTGGGTGTTCCTCAACCTCAGCGACGGCACCAGCCTGCCCGCGCTCGGCATCCAGCCGGGCATCGCCAGGCAGCGGGCGATCGAGGACGCGCGGACGCTCCGGGCGCTCGCCGAGGCCCGCTCCATCAAGGACGCCGAGCGGTCCACGGGGGAGTCCGAGGGCTGACTCGGTGACGTCCGCCCTGCCGCACGGGCGGGTGTCTTGATTAATCTGGTGGCGGAGGCGTTTTCGCTGCGCCTCCGCCCCTGTGCTCCGACCGGCGCGCGGGGATTCCTGCTACCCGAGGAGTGACTCCCTCCGGCGATGGACGGATCGTCCTGTAGTACCTGCGCCGCCCCCTGCCGACATAGCGCGGACCGCCTCCACGCGGTACGCGCCCATGCGGAGGCGGCGGCATCATGACCATCCCCCTGCTGCTCCTGGGAGCGGCGTTCCTGCTGATTCTCGCCAACGGCTTCTTCGTCGCGGCCGAGTTCGGCCTCGTCACCGTCGAGCGCCCGGAGGCCGAGAAGGCCGCCGCCGACGGCGACCGACGAGCCGGTACGGTCGTCGAGTCGCTCAAGGAGCTGTCCTTCCAGCTCTCCGGCACCCAGCTCGGGATCACCATCACCTCGCTCGTCGTGGGCATGCTCGCCGAGCCGGCCCTGGCCCGGCTGCTGCGCGGCCCGGTCACCGCGGTCGGTGTCCCCTCGGGCGCCGTGTCCGGGGTCGCCGTGGTCGTCGGCATGCTGCTCGCCTCGGCCGTCCAGATGGTGATCGGCGAGCTCGTGCCCAAGAACTGGGCGGTGTCCAGGCCGCTGCAGGTCGCGCGGTTCGTCGCCGGCCCGCAGCACGTCTTCTCGCGCCTGTTCCGCCCGGTCATCGCCGCGCTGAACGCGGTCGCCAACCGGCTCGTCCGGGCCCTGGGCGTCGAACCGGCCGAGGGGCTGGCCTCCGCCCGGACCCCCGGCGAACTGGTGTCGCTGGCCCGGCACTCGGCGCGGGCCGGTGCCCTGGAGCAGGACACGGCCGACCTGTTCGTGCGGACCCTCTCCCTGGGCGAGCTCACCGCGCAGCACGTCATGACACCGCGCGTGAAGGTGAGCGCCCTGCAGTCGTCGGCCACCGCCGAGGATGTGGTCAACCTGACCCGTGCCACCGGCCTGTCCCGCTTCCCCGTCTACCACGAGAAGATCGACGAGGTCGTCGGCCTGGTCCACCTCAAGGACGCGCTGGCGGTCCCGGCCCACGACCGGCTGCGCACTCCCGTCGGCCGCATCGCCCGCCCGGCGCTGCTCGTCCCCGAGACGCTTCCCGTGCAGCCGCTGCTCGCGCAGCTGCGCAGTGAGCAGCCCATCGCGGTCGTCGTCGACGAGTACGGCGGCACGGCCGGCGTGGTCACACTGGAGGACATCGTCGAGGAACTGGTCGGCGAGGTCCGCGACGAGCACGACGCCAAGGACGTGCCCGAGCTCGCCCCCGCCCCACCGGAGGACGGCAGGCCCGCCTGGGACGTCGACGGCGGTGTCCGTGTCGACCTGCTGAAGCGCATCGGCCTCGACGCGCCCGAGGGCCCGTACGAGACCGTCGCCGGCCTGGTCGCCGACCTGCTCGGCCGCATCCCGGTGCCCGGCGACCGGGTCGAGCTTCCGGGATGGCGGCTGTCCGTGCGCCAGGTCGGGCACTACCGCGCCGAGCGGGTCCGCCTGCTCCGCACGGCCCCGGCCCCCGACGCCGCCGTGACCGTGGCGGAGGCCGTCCGATGAGCCTGCTGCAACTGTTCTTCGCCGCGCTGCTGGTGCTGGCCAACGGCTTCTTCGTCGGTGCCGAATTCGCACTCGTGTCCGTGCGCCGCAGCCAGATCGAGCCGCTCGGGACCGCGCGGGCCCGCCAGGTGATCTACGGCTTGGAGCGGCTGCCGCAGATGATGGCCGCCGCCCAGTTCGGCATCACCGTCTGCTCGCTGACCCTGGGCGCGGTCGCCGAGCCGACGGTGGCGCATCTGCTGGAGCCGGTCTTCGAGTGGATCCACCTGCCCGACGGCATGGTGCACCCGCTCGGCTACGTCATCGCGCTCGCGGCCGTGGTCTTCTTCCACCTCGTCATCGGCGAGATGGTGCCGAAGAACCTCGCGATGGCCGCCCCGGAGAAGGCCGCGCTGTGGCTGAGCCCCGGCCTGGTCGCCTTCGCCCGCCTGTGCCGGCCCGTCACCGTCGCGCTCGGCGCCTGCGCCCACGGCATCCTGCGGCTCTTCCGGGTCGAGCCCAAGGACGAAGTGGAAGCCGCCTTCACCAGTGAGCAGCTCAACCGGCTGGTGGAGGACTCCGGCCAGGCCGGGCTGCTCGACCCCGAGGAGCAGGAGCGGCTGGAGGACGCGCTGGAGCTGGGCTCGCGCCCGGTGACCGACGTGCTGCTGAAGCGGGAGGCACTGGTGACCGTGAGCCCTTCGGTCACCCCGGGCGAGATCGTCGCCCTCACCGCCCGCACCGGGTACTCCCGCTTCCCGGTGGCCGCGGAGAACGGCTCCTTCACGGGCTACCTGCATGTGAAGGACGTCCTCGACCTGGAGGAATCCGAGCGGGCCGTGCCGCAGCGGATATGGCGGCCGATGACCACCCTTCGGCCCGAGCTGCCGCTGGACGACGCGCTGACCGTCATGCGGCGGGCGGCCACGCACCTGGCGCAGGTGGCCGACGCGAGCGGCCGGGTGCTCGGACTGGTGACGCTCGAGGACGTGCTGGAACTGCTGGTCGGCGAGGTGCGGGACCCCGCGCACCGGGTGGCGACGGAGATCAGGCTGACCGAGCCGCGGGGGAGCGGGGAGCCGGAGGAGGTGCTGGCCACCTAGGGTCTGTCCGGGCATCGGGCCCCAGGCCTGCCCGGCCGGGCCGCGCAGGGCCCGGGATCCGTCACATGGCCGACGGATCCTGCGGTCCCCGCCCCGACAGGACCTCCCCGTACGCCTGCATCAGGTCCGGCAGGCGCAGCGTCGCCAGGTCCTCGCGGGTCAGGGTCCCCGGATAGGTGGACAGCCGCAGATCCCGGTAGGCGCAGCTCTTCTCGTACAGCGTCCGCAGGAACCGCCCGTTGCCGAGCTCGTCGATCCACCCCTGGTCCACCACGTGCCCGGCGATCGACCTCAACTCGTCCAGGGCCTCCTCGTCCCACAGGTCACCGTTCTCCGCGGCGAGCACCTTGCCGATCTCGGTGAGTTCCGGTGGACGGTAGGAGGGGAAGTCCACGCGGGTGGTGAAGCGGGACGACAGGCCGGGGTTGGCGGCGAGCAGGCGGTCCATGCCCTCGGGGTGGCCGGCCAGGATGACCACGAGGTGGTCGCGGTTGTCCTCCGCCCGCTTCAGCAGGACCTGCAGCGCCTCGTCGCCGTACGCGTCGCCCTTGCCGTATCCGGAGTTGGACAGGGCGTGGGCCTCGTCGACGAAGAGGACGCCGCCGATGGCGGAGTCGATGAGTTCGTTGGCCTTCACGGCCGTCTGGCCCAGGTACTCGCCCACCAGGTCGGCCCGCTGGGCCTCCACCAGGTGGTCGCCGCCGAGCAGCCCGAGCGCGTAGAAGACGCGGCCCAGAATGCGGGCGACCGTGGTCTTGCCGGTGCCCGGAGGACCGGAGAAGACGAAGTGGCGTTTGGGCGGCTGGACGGGCAGCCCCTGCCCGGCTCGTAGCCGGGCCATGTTCAGCTGTGCGGACAGGGCCTTGACCTGCCGTTTCACCGGTTCCAGGCCCACCATGCGCTCCAGTTCGGCGAGCGCCTCCTCAAGTAACGCGGGGTCGGTGGGCCCGGTGGGCAGCGGCCCCGTGGGGACGGCTGTCCGATGGCGCACCGCCGGGTCCGGCACCGAGGGGAGCGGGCCGGTCGGCGGCAGATCGGGCTCGGTGAGCTTCAGGTCCCGGCCCTCCGTGCCGAAGAGCGGGTCCAGGGTGTCCGGGCCGTCCACCGCGTCCTGCCCGAGGCCGGTGAGGGTGATCGCCGCGAGGTCGGCCGTGTCGTCGTAGCCGTCGCCCTCGGCGATCGCCGCGAGCCGGGCCGAGGTGTCCATGAAGGCGGGGTCGACCCGGTGGACCGCACGGTACAGGGGGAGCGCCGCGGCGCTGCGGCCGGTGCCCTCGTGGGCGCGCGCCAGCCAGTAGCGCAGTTCCTTGCGCTGCGGCTGCTCGCTGCGGCACCGCATCAGCGCGGCCGACAGCAGCGGCTCGGCCTGCCCGTACATCTCCAGGCGGACCCGTGCCATGCCGCCGAACAGGCCCGCCTCGATGCCGAGCATGGGGTCGTCGAGCAGCGGGTCGGTGTTGCGGACCAGTTGCTCCCAGTCCTTGACGAGGTAGGCGCGGCAGGCGTGCAGGAAGCGCACCTGCGGGTCGGCGTCCACGGGCGGCAGGCCGGCCAGTGCACGGTCCAGCTCCGGGACGTGGCGGCCGTCCAGCCAGTGGGAGGCGTGAGCGAGGAGCAGGTCCCTCGGGCTCTCCAGCACCGGCTGCACCCACCAGCCCAGCCAGTACCAGGAGTTGAGGGTGCGGCGGTGCCGGGCGCGCTGTTCGCCGAAGCGGTCCCGGTGCCGGAACATCCTCAGCAGCGCGGTCGTCGTGTCCACGCGCAGCGCGTGCAGCCCGAGCCAGCCGTCGGCCATCCCGGGATCCATCCGCACCGCGTTCCGGAACTCCTCCTCCGCCTGCGGATAGGCGCCCATCGTGTAGGCGTCCACGCCTCGCAGCCACGCGAGGTCGGCGGGGGCCTCGAGGCCCTGCGTGCCGAAGTCCATCACGTCCCCCACAAACCGTGCCCCCGTAGGTTCGCCCCCGGACCGTCGTCCGGCGGCTGCCTTTGGTCGAACCGCTGTGCCGCGGACCGGAGTTGCAGGTGCGCGAAGCAGCCGTTCGAAGGTCGCACCGAGGGCATCGTACCTGCGGGGCCGTCGCCCGCCGAAGGGTGCCGCACAGGCCGTTTGGCGAGGTGGGAGCAGACGGGGCGCACGGGGCGCGGTGACCGAGGGTGAGCAGATCACGCCACTTGGCGGCCGGAAAACGGGGTCGGAGCAGAACGAAGCCCCCGATCACGGGGGAACAACCGGGGGCTTCGCGTATGTGGGTGGTCGCGTTTGACCACACATTGAGAACGTAAGACCTGTACGGCCCCCGGGTCAAGCCGAGTTGGGGCACTTGAGGAAGTTGTCCCGGCAGGGATCTTCGCGAGTTCAGCACATCGCCGACGGGTCGTCACCCTGCGTGACGCTGTGGTCCGGTCCAATGGTCTCATTCGGCCCCGGCAGCACCTCATACCCCTCAGTCAACTGCCGTACCAGGAGATCCGCGAAGGGCCGGGAGGGGTCCTCGGTGAAGTGCCGGTGCTCCGCCTTCACCCATCCGGCCCAGAACTCCCGCTGCTCCTCTCCGTCCCGCGACCGCCCGCGCGTCCAGGACTCCCGGCGCGGCAGTTCCATCCACAGCAGCCGGGCCAGATGCGGGCGCAGCGCCCGGCGGCCGGCGCCCACGCCCTCGACGAGGACCGCGGGTGCCGGAGGCAGGGCGCGGACGGGTCCGAAGCGCCGTGCCTCCCAGTCGTAGGGCGCATAGTGCGCCGTCTCGCCGCGGCGGAGCGGTTCGATCACCTCGGTCAGCAGCCGCCGGTCCCAGGAGAACAGCCGGTCGTGACTGGCGACGTCGTCGAGGTGGAGGACGGGCGCGTCCCCCAGGGCCGTGGCCAGCCGGCCGGCGAACGTGGACTTCCCGGAGCCCGCGTGCCCGTCGACGCCGATCAGGCGGACGGGACCGCACGAAGGGGGCAGGCGGAGGAGGGTGGCGGCGAGCGCGTGAATGGCACATCCCGGGGCTGCGGAGCGGCTGGCATATTTCGCGGGAACATTCTAGTGGCGGCCGGGCACGGCGGCGCCGACGGGGCCGGGAATGGTGTCGTATTGAACTACCGGATGAGTGTCCGTCAACCCCACACCATTTTCGCCGCGCATCCACGGGCGGTAGATCGAAATCAGCGTTCCGCTTGTGCTCGGTGCTGAGTAAAGTGCCTGGTGCGCAACTGTGAGGCGTCGTACGGGGATGGCAGGGGGAAGATGGCCGCCGGGTTATTCGAGGGGCAGTACGTGTGGCACCCGGCGGCCGACGACCGCGTGCTGGCGAGCGTGTGCGTCGACGTGCGGGCCGGCCGCTGGGTGAGCGCCCGGGACGCGCTCGCCGAGACGCGCGGCGACTTCGGGCTGCGGGCCCACCGCTCCCTGGTGCTGGCCTCGGAGGCCGCCGACTCCGACCTCACGGAGCGCTGGGTGGCCGAGGAACCGACACCGGAGGCGGCGCTGATGTGGGCCCGCGTGGCCGTGCTCAGGGCACTGCGCGCGGCCGACGCGCGCGACGAGCGGGCCGAGCTGCTGGAGCGGATCGCCCTGTCGGCCTGCGAGCGGGCCACGGCCCTCGACCCCGCCGACCCCACCCCCTGGGCCGCCAAGCTGGCCATGGCCCGGCTGCACCAGCTGCGCGACCCCGCCCCCCAGGGGCTGCTCACCGCCCCGCCGGGCCCATGGCGGCTGTTCGCCCACGTGCTCTCACTGGACCCCTGGCACCGCGAGGCCCACCACCGCTTCCTGGCGTTCTTCTTCACCCGGTACGGCGGCTCGGTCAACGCGGCCTGGGACGTCGCCGCCTTCCTCAGCCAACGCGCGCCCGCCGACTCCGCCCTGCGGCTGCTGCCGCTGGTCGCCCTGGTGGAGAGCTACAACCCCGGCCAGCTGCTCGCCGACCGCGTCTGGGAGCAGCCCCAGTGGCGCGCCACCGCGCTGGCCAACTACCAGAACTGGCTGCCGACGGTCGCCGGTTACCGCTTCACCCCGGTGCTCGACCTCGCCTACCTCGGCCACGCGCTGGTCATGGGAAGGCGCGAGTTCGAGGCCCGGGCGGTGCTCACCGCGATGGGCCCCTACGCCTCACGGATGCCGTGGTCCGTCTTCGGCGATCCCGTGGAGCAACTGTCCCGGGCCCGGCGCGCCTGCGGCCTGCCCGTGCCCGGCACCTCCTGACCCTCCTCGCCCGCCCCCCACCGAGAGAAAGGTCGACCCGTGTCAGAACCGATACCGGTCCCACGCCGCGGAGCACACGGCAAGGCGGACCCGGCCGCGCTCGACGACGACGCCACCCTGCACGCCATGGGCTATCCGCGAAAACTCACCCGCCGCTTCCAGGCATTCGACAATTTCGCGATCTCCTTCACCATCATCAACATCATCTCGGGGATTTTCTCGTCCTTCGGCTTCGGAATGAATGCGGGCGGCCCCCGCATTCTCGTCTTCGGCTGGATCGGCGTGTCCGTCATGGTGCTGTTCGTCGGCGCGGCGATGGCCGAAGTGGCCTCCGCCTATCCGACGAGCGGGGCGTTGTATTTCTCGGCCGGAAAACTCGCCAAACGGCACAAGGGCGCCTGGTCCTGGTACACGGGCTGGCTGAACTTCGTCGGCCAGGTGGGCGGCACGGCCGCCACCGGCTACGCCGCCGCCACCTTCATCCAGGCGCTGCTCGCCCTCCAGTGGCCTTCGTACCGGCCGACCGCGCACCAGACCGTGCTGATCACGGCGCTGATCATCGTGCTGCAGGGGCTCGCCAACACCTACACCGTGCACTTGGTCGCCGTGCTCAACCGGATCTCCGTGTGGTGGCTGCTGATCGGCCTCGTGGTGATCGTGACGGCCCTGGCCGCCGTGCCCGATCACCACCGTCCGGCCTCCTTCGTCACGCATTTCGCGAACAACACCGGTTTCACGAGCGGACTTTACGGCGGCATGCTCGGCCTTCTGGTCACCAGTTGGACCTTCACGGGCTTCGACGGCAGCTTCCACATGTCCGAGGAAACGGTCCGGGCGACCGTGAACGCGCCCAGGGGGATCACCCGCGCGATCGGGTGGTCCGCGCTCACCGGACTGGTCCTGATGCTCGCCCTGGTCTACAGCATTCGTGACTACGACCAGGTGGCGGGCGCCACCGCGCCGCCGGTCGAGATCCTCATCGACGCGCTCGGCGTCGGCACCGCGAAGGCGCTGCTGCTGATCGTCGTCGGGGCCATGCTCTTCTGCGGCCTGGCCAACCTGACCAGCAACACCCGGCAGATCTTCGCCTTCTCCCGGGACGGTGCCATGCCCGGTTCCCGCTGGTGGCACTCCGTCTCGCCGCGCACCCGGACCCCCGTCAAGGCGGTCTGGCTGGCGGTGGCCTGCTCGCTGGCGCTGGTGCTGCCCGGCTGGTGGTCGCACACGGCGTTCACCGCCATCGTCAGCGTCAACGTCGTCGGGCTGTTCCTCGCCTATGCCGTGCCGATCCTGCTCAGGCTGCGGCTCGGCGAGGCGTTCCAGCCGGGGCCCTGGCACCTGGGCCGCTGGGGCCGGCCCATCGGCGTCGTGGCCGTGACGTGGATCCTGCTCAGCAGCGTGCTGTTCATGCTGCCGCAGGCGTCGCCGATCACCGTGGACTCCTTCAACTACGCGCCGATCGCGCTGGCCGTCGTCCTCGTGGTGGCGACGGTGTGGTGGTTCGCCACCGCCCGGCGGCGCTTCCAGGGTCCGGTCAGCTACGGCCGGCCCGACGAGGTGGCGGCGATGGACCTCGTCTGATCCCGCTGCCCACCGGGGCGATGTCGGCGCAGCCCGGTCGGCCCCGGCGCACCCGCTCGCGGGGCACCGGGGCCGACCCGCCCCAGGTCATGCCAGTGGTGGAGACCAATATTGCTGGGCGTGGCGTGCGCCTAAGTGCTGGAAGGAACGGTTCGCCACGGTCATAGTGGGCGCACAGCCGTGCACGGACCCGCCCCGATACTCGGACACCTGGGGGTCTCCCACCCATGAGCAGATCCGAACAGCCGTCCCGCAGAACCGTCCTGGCCGCCGCCGTCGTCGCCACCATGGCGGGCGGCGCGGCCCCGGCGGTGGCCGCCACCGCGACCGGTCCGGCCACCGGATCCGGCGAGGGCACGGGCGGCCCCGACGCCGACACCGCGCACGCCTCCCGGGTCACGAAGGCCCCGGCCCGCCCGGTCGACAACCGCGCCTGGACCACGTACACCGACTGGCGCGCCGGCACCGCCGACGGCACCCGGGCGTGCGCGGGCACTCGCCCGGGCGTCGAGATCGCCACCCCCGCGGGCCGCACCGACTACACCGACCCGCACACCGGCACGACCGCCACCTGGGAGTACGCCACCTGGACCTCCCCGGTGCACCGGCTCTCCGTTCCCGCCACCGAGGCGATCGCGTCCTGGAACGCGCACACCCCGGCAGGCACCTGGCTCCAGGTGGAGCTGAGGGGCACCTACTCCGACGGCTCCGAAACCCCCTGGTACGTGATGGGCCGCTGGGCGGCCGGGGACCAGGACATCAGGCGGACCTCCGTCGACAACCAGGGCGACGGCAGGAGCACCATCTGGACGGACACCTGGTCGGTGGACGACCCGGCCTCCGGGCTGCGCCTCGCCGCGTACCGGCTGCGGCTCACCCTCTACCGGCGGCCCGGTACGACGCTCACGCCCACCGTGTGGCGGATCGGCGCGATGGGCTCCGACGTGCCCGACCGCTTCACCGTCCCGGCCTCCACCCCCGGCCTCACCAAGGAACTGACCGTCCCGCGCTATTCGCAGGAGATCCACGCGGGCCAGTACCCCGAGTACGACAACGGCGGGGAGGCCTGGTGCAGCCCCACCTCCTCGCAGATGATCATCGAGTACTGGGGCGGCCGGCTCACCCCCGGGCAACTGGCCTGGGTGAACCCGGCATACGCCGACCCCCAGGTCTGTCACGCGGCCCGGTACACGTACGACTACCAGTACACGGGCTGCGGCAACTGGCCCTTCAACGCCGCCTACGCGGCCACCTTCACGGACCTGCAAGGGGTCGTCACCCGGCTGGGTTCACTCACCGACCTGGAGACGCTGATCGCGGCCGGGATCCCGGCCATGACGTCCCAGTCGTTCCTGAAGACGGAACTGACCGGCGCCGGTTACGGCACCGCGGGCCACCTGATGACGGTCATCGGCTTCACCGCCGCCGGCGACGTCATCGCCAACGACCCCTTCTCGCCGAGCGACGCGGCGGTGCGGCGCGTCTACCGGCGCCGGGAGTTCGAGAACATCTGGCTGCGGACCAAGCGGTACAACGCCTCCGGTCAGGTCGTCTCCGGCACCGGCGGGGTCTGCTACCTGTACTTCCCGGCGCACCCCACGGCGCGCCAGCGCACGGCGCTGGAGGCGGTGGGCGTGGGCTGACCGCCGTCCGGGAGGTCCCCGCCGGCCCGGGCCCTGCCTGTGACCAACCTCTCTGCCGCGAAAGCCGCCATGGGTGGCAAGGTGGACACAAGGGCGGGGGAAGTCCACCGAGCACGACCGACCACTGCGAGACACCATGACCGCACAGTCAGCCCCTGCCGCCCGCGCCCGCACCGGCGGCCCCGGGGACGACGGCCCGAAGACCCTCGAGCACGTCCTGGGCTGGCTTCTCGTCGTGGTGGTCGCGATGCTCGTCACCCGGCTCGGCCTGCTGTGACCTGACGCGTACCCGACCTGCCATACTGCGGAGATCCCGCCGCCAGTTGCAGACCAGGGCCGAAATTGAATACCAGGCAACAGCGCGACGCCGTCCGCCCACGGGTGCGCGGCACCGAGCGCTCCGTGGCACGTCGCGCCGAACTCATCGCCATCGGGCGGAAGTTGTTCGCCGACACTTCCTACGACGCGCTCTCGATGGACGACATCGCCCAGCAGGCCCACGTGGCCAAGGGGCTGATCTACTACTACTTCCAGTCCAAGCGCGGCTACTACCTGGCGATCGTCGAGGACTCGGTCGCCGACCTGGTCACCTTCGCGGGCGGCGGCCGTGAACTAGCGGCCGTGGACCGGGTGCAGCGCACCATTGACGGCCTCCTCCGTTACGCGGAGCACAACCACGCCGCCTATCGCACCATCGTCAGTGGCGGTGTCGGCTTCGACACCGAGGTGCACGCCATCCGCGACGGCGTACGCGAGGCCATCGTGGCGACCATTGCCGAGGGCGCCTACGGCCGCGCCACGATCGCACCACTCGCCCGCATCGGCCTGCTCACTTGGGTGTGCGGTGTCGAGGGCGCCATCCTCGACTGGATCGACCGCCCGGAACTGTCCCGCGAGACCATGCGCGAGCTGCTGGTGAAGACACTGGGTGGTGCGCTGCGGGCCATCGAGGAACTGGACCCGTCCTACCCGGCTCCCGCACCCGCCCGCCGGGGCCACTGAGCCTTGAGGCTCTGGACCGCTCGGGTCAATGGTTCGGACCAATCCGGAGGTGGGCTGCCCTTTCTTGAAGTAAGCGGTCGTTAACCGGTGACTCCATGCCTCCGATCGGGCATACTCACAGCGCACAGCCGCTGGTCAGCAGCTTCCGTGACCCGGGAGTGCGAGCATCGGCTGGGCCGGAGGAAGACCTGGCGGAGCCGCCCCCACCCAAGGCGCACGTCCGCCCATGTGCCCGACAGGGAGGAGAGCGTCGCCATGCCCGACCGCGCCCCGCAGCCGGTGGACCGGCAACTGCCCACGGACGAGGCCCGGGACCTGATCTCGCTCGTCCGAGACATCGCCCAGCGTGAGATCGCCCCGAAGGCGGCCGAGGAGGAGGACGCCGGACGCTTCCCGCGCGAGGTCTTCACCCTGTTGTCGCAGTCCGGCCTGCTCGGCCTGCCCTACGACGTCGAGCACGGCGGCGGCGACCAGCCCTACGAGGTCTACCTGCAGGTCCTCGAGGAGCTCGCCGCGGCCCGGCTCACCGTCGGCCTCGGTCTCAGCGTCCACACCCTCGCCTCCTACGCGGTCGCCACCTACGGCACCAAGCAGCAGCAGGTCGAGTACCTGCCCGCGATGCTCGGCGGCGGCCTCCTCGGCGGGTACGCCCTGTCGGAGCCCTCGTCCGGCTCGGACGCCGCCTCGCTGCGCACCAGGGCCGTCCGGGACGGTGATCACTGGATGATCACGGGCACCAAGGCCTGGATCACCCACGGCGGGGTCGCCGACTTCTACACGGTCATGGCGCGCACCGGCGAGGAGGGGCCGCGCGGGATCACCGCGTTCCTGGTCCCGGGCGACGCCGAGGGCCTGAGCGCCGCGGCGCCGGAGAGGAAGATGGGCCTGAAGGGCTCGCCGACCGCGCAGATCCACCTCGACGGCGTCCGCGTCGGCGACGAGCGTCGCATGGGCGAGGAGGGGCAGGGCTTCGCCATCGCCCTGTCCGCGCTCGACTCCGGACGGCTCGGCATCGCGGCCTGCGCGATCGGCCTGGCCCAGGCCGCGCTGGACGAGGCGGTCGCCTACGCCACCGGACGGCAGCAGTTCGGACGGCCCATCGCCGACTTCCAGGGGCTGCGCTTCATGCTCGCCGACATGGCGACCCAGATCGAGGCAGGGCGCGCCCTGTACCTGGCGGCGGCACGGCTGCGCGACGCGGGCCGGCCGTTCGCGCGGCAGGCCGCCATGGCCAAGCTGTACTGCACGGACACCGCAATGAAGGTGACCACGGACGCCGTGCAGATACTCGGCGGATACGGCTACACCGCGGACTTCCCGGTCGAGCGCTACATGCGCGAGGCCAAGGTGCTGCAGATCGTCGAGGGCACCAACCAGATCCAGCGGATGGTCATCGCCCGTCACGTCGCGGGTCCCGAGGCCCGCTGAGCCGCACCAGACCCACCGGGGGCGCCGCCGGCCGGACCCACTCCGGATCGTGGCGTCCCGGCAGGGTGCGCCCCCGGTCGGCCCAGGCGCGCACCGGGTCGCGGTAGATCGGCGGGTCCGGGAACCGCGGCTGCGCCGGCGGAACCGATACCGCGGGCGGCGGCACGAAGACACGGAGCCGCCGCCCGGCCGCCGTGGGGGAGGGGGTCATATCCGGGGAACGCCGGGCCGGACGGACAGGTCACCGGCGAGCGGAATCGAGCGTGAGTTCACGGACGTCCGGTTCCCCGTCTGGCCTCCAGCAGCTGTCTGACGTACCGTCAGCCGGACTGCCGTCAGGGGGGGTTGCCGTGACGGGACGCCGCCCGATGGACCGGGACCCGCGACCGCCCCGGTGTACGACATGGCGCGCCAGTACCGCACCATGCGTCTGGTGGCCGAACACTCGGACGTGCCCGTGCCGCGTGTGCTGTGGCTGGAGGAGGACCCGGGCCCGCTCGGTGCGCCGTTCTTCGTCATGGAGCGCGTCGAGGGACGCGTGCCGCCGGACGTCCTGCCCTACACGTACGAGAGCAACTGGCTGTACGCGGCGAGCGACGCGCGGCGCGACCGTCTGGAGGCGGCCACGGTCGCCGTCCTCGCCCGGCTCCACGACCAAGTGCCGCCCCGGGAGGCGGCGTTCCTCGCCCTTCCGGGCGACGGCGACGCACTGCGGCGCCACGTCGCGGCCCAACGCGCCTACTACGCATGGGTGACGGAGGGCACCGCGCGTTCACCGCTGATCGAGACCGCATTCGACCGGCTGGAGGAACTCTGGCCGCCGGAGCCGGGTGAGCCGGTGCTCAGCTGGGGCGACGCCCGCATCGGCAACATCGTCTACGACGGCTTCGAGCCCACAGCGGTGCTCGACTGGGAGATGGCCGCCCTGGCCCCACGCGAAGTGGACCTCGGCTGGACCGTCTACCTGCACCGCTTCTTCCACGACCTCACGGTCGCCACCGGACAGCGCGGACTGCCGGACTTCCTGCGTCGCGACCGGGTGGAGGCGCGGTACGCGGAACTCACCGGCCACACCCCGCGGGACACGGAGTTCCACACGCTGTACGCCGCCCTGCGGCACGCGATCGTGATGCTGCGTGTCGGCCACCGGCAGGTGCACTTCGGTGAGGCGGTCCTTCCGGCGGACCCGGACACACTGATCCTGCACCACGGCAGCCTGCGCGCCATGGTGCAGGGCAGTTACTGGGGTTGACCGAAGCCGCTCGGAAGGCTGCGCGGAAAGCCGCTCGGAAAGCCGCTCGGAAGGCCGCTCAGGCGGCGTCGCGGCGCATCGCCGGTACGCGCATCGGGCGCGAGCCCGGTCCGCCGACGTGCGAGAAGGGCTGCGTCCGCCAGTCGAGGCCCTGAGGGAGCGTCAACAGCAGGGCGGTGTCCTGCTCCTGGGGCTCGAAGGACTCGTCGGCGGGCCGGGCGTCGGACGCCCTGCGGCCCGTACCGGGACAGACCGTGAGCCCGAACGGGTTCCACGGCGAGGCGCACAGCGCGTGCTCCGGCAGGACCTCCTCGTCCGCGAGCAGGGCGATGGGCTGCGCGCACTCCGGGCAGATCACCCGGTACATCTCGAAGGTGTCGTAGGCGTCGAGTTCCTCGCCGTCCATGTCGTCGAGGGCGTCGGGTTCGACGCCCTCCGGCTCGGGCTCGACGAGCGGCTGCTGCCGCTTGGGCACGGAGCGACCAGGGCGCTTAAGACTCTGCATGGGATTCTCCCCCTAAGGCTGGGCCGTGAAGGCGCTGCGGCCTCGACCACAGCAAGCACTTCCCGTCCGTTCTCCGGGGTAATCACGAGAACATCACGGAGCCGGTTCCAGTCCTGTGGCGTTCGTCACATGCAATTGCACGGTCCGGCGGCGGGGTGGTGCCTCCCGGCGTCCCCCGCCTGGCTCACGGACCGCTCTCGGGCACATCACGAACCGGGCATGAGCTGCGCTGCCGAGGTATCCGCGGAGATCACCCGCCCTGTAGGTTCTTGCGCCATGGAGGAGCTGGACCGACAGATCGTGCAGCTGCTCGTCAAGGACGGGCGGATGAGCTACACCGACCTGGGCAAGGCCACGGGCCTGTCCACCTCGGCCGTGCACCAGCGGGTGCGGCGGCTGGAGCAGCGTGGCGTCATCCGCGGCTACGCCGCGGTCGTCGACCCGGAGGCGGTGGGCCTGCCCATGACCGCCTTCATCTCGGTCAAACCCTTCGACCCGAGCGCCCCCGACGACATTGCCGACCGCCTCGCGGGCGTCCCCGAGATCGAGGCCTGCCACAGTGTCGCGGGCGAGGAGAACTACATCCTCAAGGTGCGCGTGGCCACCCCGCACGAACTGGAGGAACTGCTGGCCCGGGTGCGCACCCTGGCAGGCGTGTCGACCCGGACGACGGTCGTGCTGTCGACACCGTACGAAGCGCGACCACCACGCGTGTGAGGAACCGCGTGTGAGGAACCGCGTGTGACGAACCTCCTGCGCGATCGCCGCGTATCCGTGGGGGCGCCGCGGCGTGTGCGACCGGCGGTGTGCGGCGGCGTGTCGTCTGCGCGTACCTGGGTGCCGGGCGGGGCGGGCGAGGGGCGAGACTGTTCTCCATGAGTGAGCGCAGCGCCGACCAGAAGACCGTCCTCCTCCGCCGCGGTGAGGTCCACAGCCCCGCGGACCCGTTCGCCACGGCGATGGTCGTCGAGGCGGGACAGGTCGCCTGGGTCGGCTCCGAGGGCGCCGCCGACGCCTTCGCGGACGGCGTCGACGAGGTGGTCGACCTGGACGGCGCCCTGGTCACCCCGGCGTTCACCGACGCCCATGTGCACACCACCGCCACGGGCCTCGCCCTGACCGGCCTCGACCTGTCCGCCGCCCCCTCTCTGGAGGCGGCCCTCGCCCTCGTACGCGACTTCGCCGCCGACCGCCCCGACGACCGCGTCCTGCTGGGTCACGGCTGGGACGCCGCGCGCTGGCCCGGCGGCCGTCCCCCGACGCGGGCGGAGCTCGACGAGGCCACCGCCGGCCGTCCCCTCTACCTCAGCCGTATCGACGTCCACTCGGCCGTCGCCACGACGGCGCTGCTCGACCTCGTCCCCGGCCTCGGCCCGGTGGACGGTCCGCTCACCTCCGACTCGCACCACGCCGTGCGCGCCGCGGCCTTCGCCGCCGTCACCGCCGCCCAGCGCACCGAGGCGCAGCGCGCCGCCCTGGCCCACGCCGCCTCCCTCGGCATCGGATCCGTGCACGAGTGCGCCGGCCCGAACATCTCCTCGGAGGACGACTTCGCCGGACTGCTGAAGCTCGCCGCCGAGGAGCCCGGCCCGCGGGTCGTGGGTTACTGGGCCGAACCGTCCGACGAGGGCATCACCAGGGCGCGGGCGCTGGGCGCGGCCGGGGCGGCCGGCGACCTCTTCGTCGACGGTTCCATCGGTTCGCACACCGCCTGCCTGCACCACCCCTACGCCGACGCCGGCCACACCGGCATCGCCTACCTGGACGCGGACGCCGTCGCCGCCCATGTCGTGGCCTGCACCGAGACAGGTCTCCAGGCGGGCTTCCACGCCATCGGCGACGCCGCGGTCACCGCCGTCGTCGAGGGCGTGCGCGCCGCCGCGGACAAGGTGGGCCCGGCCCGCGTCCGCGCCGCCCGCCACCGCGTCGAGCACGCCGAGATGCTCACCCCCCAGACCGTCGAGGCCTTCGCCGAACTGGGCCTGACCGCTTCCGTGCAGCCCGCCTTCGACGCGCTGTGGGGCGGCGAGGACGGCATGTACGCCCAGCGCCTGGGCGCCGACCGGGCCCGCACACTGAACCCGTTCGCGGCCCTGCTTCGCGCCGGCGTGCCCCTGGCCTTCGGCTCGGACAGCCCGGTCACACCCCTGGACCCGTGGGGCACGGTCCGCGCTGCGGCCTTCCACCGCACCCCCGAGCACCGCGTCTCCGTACGCGCCGCGTTCACCGCGCACACCCGCGGCGGCTGGCGGGCGACCGGGAGGGACGACGCGGGTGTCCTGGTGCCCGGCGCGCCCGCGGACTACGCCGTGTGGCGCACCGGCGAGCTGGTCGTCCAGGCCCCCGACGACCGGGTGGCGCGCTGGTCGACCGACCCGCGCTCCGGCACCCCCGGACTGCCCGACCTGACGCCGGGCCGCGACCTGCCCGTCTGCCTGCGCACCGTGGTGGGCGGACGGACGGTCTTCGTAGGGCCGGGCGAGTGATCTCGCGGGGTGGCGCGGCGGCGATCACCGCCCACCGCTCCGTCGCGCGACCTGCGCATCCTCCGCACCGGCCGGGGTGATGACGGATGTCTGGGCAGTTCAGGTGGCGTTTGACAGGCGGCGCCCGAGGGCCGGTAGGTTCGGCCGGGTCCACCACCGGATGCCCGACCGGGGAGCTTCCACGAACCCGTCGCAGCGCCGCTGGGTCAGGGACGGTGTGCCGCACCGGGTCACCGTCACTGGGAGCCAGGCTCAGCGCCCGCGCCGACGGGGGAGTGCCGGACGGATGGGGGTCCCTCCCTGCTCGAGGGCAGCCGAGAGCTTGGGGGACAGGTGCGACCAGGGTGGGGCCCGGGCGCTCAGTAGACAACGGCCTGTCGGTCGATCCGCAGCCAGCGGGTCCCAGGTCGGCCCGAAGGGCGCCGGGCCCCCATCCGCAGGACGGGAAGATCCCGAAAGAGCGTCCTTACTCCGCTCTTGTTGAATCGACACCACGATACGAACATGCCGTCACGTCCCCGCAGGCCGTCACCACTATGGTGGTCCCTGCGTACGGACATGAAGGGGCAAAGGGGCAGCAGTGAACGACGGCGACCGCACCCTCGCGGCACACGCCCAGGAGAGGCGGCTCGGCCCGCTGGGCACCGCCTTGGTGATCATCCCGACCTACAACGAGGCGGAGAACATCAAGACGATCGTGGGCCGGGTGCGCAGGGCGGTCCCCGAGGCGCACGTCCTCGTGGCCGACGACAACAGCCCGGACGGCACGGGCAAGCTCGCCGACGAGCTGGCCGCCGAGGACGGGCAGGTCCATGTGCTGCACCGCAAGGGCAAGGAGGGCCTGGGCGCCGCCTACCTCGCGGGTTTCCGCTGGGGCCTGGAACGGGACTACGGCGTGCTGGTCGAGATGGACGCCGACGGCTCCCACCAGCCGGAGGAGCTGCCGCGCCTGCTGACCGCCCTGAAGAACGCGGACCTGGTGCTCGGCTCCCGCTGGGTGCCGGGCGGACGCGTGGTGAACTGGCCGAAGTCCCGCGAGTTCATCTCCCGCGGCGGCAGTCTCTACTCGCGCCTCGCCCTGGACCTGCCGCTGCGCGACATCACCGGTGGCTACCGGGCCTTCCGCCGGGAGACCCTGGAGGGCCTCGGTCTCAAGGAGGTCGCCTCCCAGGGCTACTGCTTCCAGGTCGACCTCGCCCGCCGCGCGGTCAAGGCCGGCTACCACGTCGTCGAGGTGCCCATCACCTTCGTCGAGCGGGAACTCGGCGACTCCAAGATGAGCCGCGACATCCTGGTGGAGGCCCTGTGGCGGGTCACGTCCTGGGGAGTGCGCGAGCGGGTCGCGAAGGTCACCGGCCGGGCCGGGAGGCGGACCGGCCGCTAGTGGCGGAGCGCACAGGCCGGGCTCATCGCCCGCTTATCCCGTGCTGAGCCGCGTCCGGGCACACTGGGAGCATGACGACAGGCGCTCCGACCTCGACCCCTCGGTACCCCACCCGGCCCCGGCGCTCGCGACTGCGCAGGTACCTGCCGCTGGGTGTCGCCGCGTGGCTCGTGCTGGAGATCTGGCTGCTCACGGTGGTCGCGGGCGCGGCCGGCGGCTTCACCGTGTTCCTGATGCTGCTCGCCGGGTTCGTGCTCGGCGCGGTGGTGATCAAGCGGGCCGGGCGGCGCGCCTTCCAGAACCTCAACGAGGCACTGCGACGGGGCGGCACTCCGTCGCGCGGCGGCGGCAACGGCCTGATGATGCTGGGTGGCCTGCTCCTGATGATTCCCGGCCTGATCTCGGACGCGGCGGGTCTGCTCCTGCTGATCCCCGCGGTCCAGAAGGCGGTCAGCCGTTTCGCGGAGCGGGCGGTGGACCGCAGGTTGCGCGAGTCCGCCCCCGGCAGCCTGGGCGACGCCTTCCAGCAGGTCCGCATCCATCGCCCCGACGGCAAGATCGTCCAGGGTGAGGTGATCCGGGAGGAGCCGGGGGACGCGCCGCGGGAGCAGTACCCGCCGCTCGGCCGCTGAACACACGCAAACCGCGGGCGCCGTACGTCACTGTGACGTACGGCGCCCGCGGTTACCGGTGTGCGCTTGTGCTCTGGCCGAGCCCAGCCGGGACTACGCCGACTTGCGGCTGTCCCGGGGATGAACGGCGATGTTCATCGCACCGGAGCGCAGAACGGCCAGGCGCTCCTCGAGGACCTCTTCGAGCTCCTCACGGGTGCGCCGCTCCATCAGCATGTCCCAGTGCGTACGCGCCGGCTTGGCCTTCTTCTCCTCAGGGCCGTCGCCGTCCACCAGGAGTGCCTGGGCCCCGCAGACCTTGCACTCCCACTCCGGCGGGATCTCCGCCTCGACCGAGAAGGGCATCTCGAAACGGTGCCCCTTCTCGCATGCGTACTCCACGGCCTGGCGTGGAGCCAGGTCGATGCCGCGGTCGGTCTCGTAGCTGGTCACCACGAGGCGCGTGCCGCGAAGAGCTCGCTCACTCATGAATCGTGCCTCCCGGGCTTGTCGCCCACAGGACAGGTGTCGCTGTCGTCGTCATCCGGTCAACGTCCGGTCGGCGGTAAAGATTCCCGTTCGGAGGTCCCGTTCCGGGTCATGCGTCGCCGTCGTAGCCGCAGCCTTGTCAACCAGTGCAGTACCCACCGGCGCCCGGTTTGTCACATCTGAAAGGAGATGTCACCCAGCGTTTCGGCATCTTTGACGCGCAGTAACGGTACGCCTGGCAGGCCAAACGCGTACGCTACAGCCCTTTCGCCTCGAGTGCTAAATCCGATCAGGAACCGGGTTCCCCGCGTCGGCGATCGCCTGCCGCACCGGAACCCGGGCGAGGAGCACGAAGCCGATCGCGAAGAAGGCCACCAGCGAGATGATCGCGTCCCGGTAGCTCCCGGTCAGCTGGTAGGTGATCCCGAACAGCAGCGGCCCCAGCCAGCTCATCCCGCGGTCGCTCATCTCGTAGGCGGAGAAGTACTCGGCCTCCTTGCCCGGCGGGACGAGGTGCGAGAAAAGCGACCGGGACAGTGCCTGGCTTCCGCCCAGGACCAGTCCGATACCGGCGGCCAGTACGAAGAACCACACCGGTGCCCCGGCCGGCAGGAAGTACCCGGCTGCCAGGGTGACGGTCCAGGCGACCAGTGAACCGAGGATCGTGCGCTTCGCCCCATGCGTCCGGGCCAGCCGTCCCATGCCCAGCGCTCCCGCCACCGCCAGCACCTGCACCATCAGTACCGCCGTGATCAGGGTCGACTGGCTCAGGCCCAGCTCCTGGGAGCCGTACACGGAGGCCTGCGAGATCACCGTCTGGATGCCGTCGTTGTAGACGAGGTAGGCGAGCAGGAAGGCCAGGGTGAGCGGTTTGCCCCGCATGTCCCGGACCGTGGCGGCCAGTTGACGCCAGCCGTGCACCGGCGGTGCCGTGGCCTTCGTCGTACGGCGGTCGCGCAGCCGCTTCAGCGGGACGAGGGTGAAGACGCCCCACCACAGGCCGGCCGAGGCCAGGCAGATGCGCACCGCCATGCCCTCGGACACCCCGAAGGAGCCGTGCCCGGTGAAGAGCACCAGGTTCGCGATCAGCACCAGGGAGCCGGCCGCATAGCCGAAGGCCCAGCCGCGGGACGAGACCGCGTCACGCTCCTCGGGCGGGGCGATCTGCGGGAGGTAGGAGTTGTAGACGACCATCGAGACGGCCACGGACGCGTTGGCGATCACCAGCAGGAGACCGCCCAGCAGATAGCGCTCGCCGTCCAGGAAGAACAGCCCGGTCGTGGCGGCCGCCCCCACATACGCGGCCGCCGCCAGCAGCGGCTTCTTGCGGCCGGTACGGTCGGCCGCCGCACCCGCGAGCGGCATCAGGAGGATCGCCACGATCACGGACGCGGAGACGCAGTAGGCGAAGAACGACCCGGCCCGCACCGGGATCCCCAGCGGATGCACGAACCCGTCGGCGTCCGCGGCCGACTCGGCGACCGTCGTCAGATACGGCCCCAGGAACACGGTGAGCACACTCGTCGAGTAGACGGAGCACGCCCAGTCGTAGAAGTACCAGCCGCGCTGCTCGCGCCGCCGCTCGCCGGCCTCGTCGGCCGCGCCTGCCTGCACGGTGTCGGTGCCCACCCGTGCCCTCGCTTCCCCGCTGAAGATGCGGCGCAGCCCTGGGGCGGGCGGGCCGGGGCCGTCAGACCCAGGTGCCCCGCTCCTCCAGGACCTTGCGCAACGTGTCGATGTGATCGGTCATGATGCCATCCACACCGAGGTCCAGGAGCCGGTGCATCCGCTCGGGCTCGTTGATCGTCCACACGTGCACGTGCAGCCCGCGCGCATGGGCGGCGCGGAGGAACAGCCGGTCGACCACCGGGACGCCCGACTGGGACACGGGGACCTGCGCGGCGACCGCGGACCGGCGCAGCGCGGCCGGTACGCCCCAGGAGCGCAGCCGCAGGCCCAGCACGCCGCTCGTGCCGAACGACGTGGCCAGCCGCGGCCCGGCCAGCTGCTGCGCGCGCACCACGCGCGCCTCGGAGAACGAGCCGACACAGACCCGGTCCCAGGCGTTCGTCCGCTCGATCAGATCCAGCAGCGGGCGCAGCGCCGGCTCCGCCTTGACGTCGACGTTCCAGCGCACCTCGGGGAAGGTCTCCAGGAGCTCCTCGAAGAGCGGCACCGGCTCACGCCCCGCCACACGCGCCTGGCGCACGTCCTCCCACGGCAGGTCGGCGATTCGGCCCGCGCCGTCGGTCACCCGGTCCAGGGTCGAGTCGTGGAAGGCGACCAGATGGCCGTCCGCGGTGGCGTGGACGTCGGTCTCCATGTACCGGTAGCCGACCTCGGCCGCACGCCGGAACTGCGCCACGGTGTTCTCCAGACCGTCGGCGGCTCCGCCGCGGTGGGCGAAGGCGATGGGGCCCGGGTGGTCGAGGTACGGGTGGCGTATGTGCGTGGTCACGAACGCAGTATCGCCCGTTCGGGTGACCCGACGGCAACGACCGTGCTGCGGCCCGATGCCGTGGGGGCGGCGAAAGCCCGGAGGAACAGCTGGGCCAGCGGGCCGATCGCCAGCGCGTACGCGATCGTGCCGACGCCGACCGTGCCGCCGAGGGCGAAGCCGGTCGCGACGACCGCGACCTCAACGGCCGTACGGATCAGCCGGATCGAGCGGCCCGTGCGCCGGTGCAGCCCGGTCATCAGACCGTCCCGTGGACCGGGGCCGAAGTCCGCGGCGATGTACAGGCCGGTCGCCAGACCGTTGAGCACGATGCCGGAGACGAGCAGCGGAATCCGCACCGCCAGGGAGCGCGGTTCGGGAAGCGCGCCCAGGGCGGCGTCCATGGCGAAGCCGATCACCAGCACATTGGAGACGGTGCCGAGCCCCGGGCGTTGGCGCAGCGGAACCCACAACAGCAGGACACCCGCGCCCACGATGGTCAGGACCACGCCCATGCTCAGTCCGGTGAGCTCGGCGAGCCCCTGGTGGAGCACGTTCCACGGCTCCAGGCCGAGCCCGGCCTTCACCAGGAGGGCGGAGCTCCCGCCGTACAGTGCGAGCCCGCCGTACAACTGGAACAGCCGCCGTCCCGGACGGCGGCCCTTCTTGGGCGGATCACACGGGTCTGAGCGGTCTGAGGGGTCTGAGCGGTCAGAGCGGTCAGAGGGGTCTGAGCGGTCAGAGGGGTGAGACGGATCAAACTGATCAGAGGGATCAGAGGGATCACATGGATCAGCGGACAAAACGAGCCCCCGGTGGTGGTAGTGGCCTGACACATGTCACTCTGTGGCTTGGAAAGAAAAGCCATCCATGGCCAATTCCGGGAAGGTGGACTGGTAGTCATGGCGCAGTGGACCTCTGCGGTGGGTGCCGCTCAGCTCGCCCGGCTGCTCAACTCCCAGCAGGACCGCCCGGCGGGCCCAGGCACGCGCCGCCCACCGGCCTACCGCGCGCTCGCCGACGGCATCCGGCTGCTGGTGCTCGAGGGCCGGGTGCCGGTGGCCGCCCGGCTGCCCGCCGAACGCGAGCTGGCCCTGTCCCTGTCCGTCAGCCGCACCACGGTCGCCGCCGCGTACGAGGCGCTGCGCACCGAGGGCTTCCTGGAGTCCCGCCGGGGGGCGGGCAGCTGGACCGCGGTGCCGGCCGGGAACCCGCTGCCCGCACGGGGCCTCGAACCGCTGCCACCGGAGGCGCTCGGCTCGATCATCGATCTCGGCTGTGCGGCGCTTCCGGCCCCCGAACCATGGCTCACCCGCGCCGTGCAGGGAGCGCTGGAGGAACTGCCGCCCTACGCGCACACGCACGGCGACTACCCGGCCGGGCTGCCCGCGCTGCGTTCGATGATCGCCGAGCGGTACACGGCGCGCGGCATCCCGACCATGCCCGAGCAGATCATGGTGACGACCGGTGCGATGGGTGCCATCGACGCCATCTGCCACCTCTTCGGGGGCCGTGGCGAGCGCATCGCGGTCGAGTCGCCCTCGTACGCCAACATCCTTCAGCTGATGCGGGAGGCCGGCGCCCGGCTCGTGCCGGTGGCGATGGCCGAGGGGCTGTCCGGATGGGACATGGACCGCTGGCGGCAGGTGCTGCGCGAGGCCGCGCCGCGGATCGCCTATGTCGTCGCCGACTTCCACAACCCCACCGGTGCGCTCGCCGACGAGGACCAGCGGCGCCGGCTGGTGGAGGCGGCCCGGTCGGCGGGCACCGTGCTCGTCGTCGACGAGACGATGAGCGAACTCCACCTGGACCCCGGCCTGCGGATGCCCCGCCCGGTGTGCGGCTTCGACCCCGCCGGATCCACGGTCCTCACCGTCGGATCCGCGAGCAAGGCCTTCTGGGCCGGCATGCGCATCGGATGGGTCCGGGCCGCCCCCGATGTGATCCGGAGCCTGGTCGCCGCGCGCGCCTACGCCGACCTCGGCACGCCCGTGCTGGAGCAGCTTGCCGTCAACTGGCTGTTCAGCACCGGGGGTTGGGAGGAGGCCGTGGAGGTCCGGCGGAGCCAGGCCCGGGAGAACCGGGACGCCCTGGTCGCGGCCGTCCGCCGGGAGCTGCCCGGCTGGGAGTTCGAGGTTCCGCAGGGTGGGCTCACGCTCTGGGTGCGCACCGGGGGCCTGTCGGGGTCCCGGCTCGCCGAGGCGGGGGAGCGGGTGGGCGTACGCGTCCCCTCCGGCCCTCGTTTCGGCGTCGACGGTGCCTTCGAGGGCTATGTCCGGCTGCCGTTCACGGTCGGCGGAGCGGTGGCGGAGGAGGCGGCGGCGCGGCTCGCCGCGGCGGCGCGGCTGGTGGAGTCGGGGGCTTCGGTGGGGACGGAGTCTCCACGCTCGTTCGTGGCGTAACCGCCGATCCGCGCGTCCTGGCGACAGCCTGCCCCCGGTCGCTCTACGAAGGCTCGGCCACCGCGGCCTCGGTCACAGCCTCCGTGGGCTCCGGCACGGTCTCCCCGTCCGCGGGAGTCGTCTTCGGCGGCAGAAGATCCAGCACCGCCTTGCGATGCGCGTCGCTGGTCGAGTCGTCGTAGGGATCGGGGGTCGCCGGAACCTGCAGCCGGTGCACCGGTCCCGTGCCCAGCCGCGCGTACCCGCGCCCGGGCGGCACGACGGAGAGCGGCGTCGTGTGCGGCGGCGCTCCCAGCACGGCCTTCAGCTGCTCGGCCGTCGCGGGCCCGAGCACCACGCGCGCGCGGGTGTGCTGCCGTACCGCGTCGCTGAGAGCGTCGGCGCTGTCGAACTGGTCGGCCACGACCACCGTCACATGGACCGCCCGTCCGTGCCGCAGTGGCACCTGGAGCAGGGACTGCGGATCCTTGCGGCCGTCCGCGGCGGCCAGGTGCGTGAACGCGGTCGGCCGGTCGAGCAGGATCCACAGCGGCCGCTTGGTGTCGTCCGGCGGCGGGTGGCCCGCCTGCCGGGCCCGGTTGACGGCGATCAGCCGGCGCTCGGTCTCGGTGGCCGCCCATTCCAGGCTCGCCAGTACGCCGGCCAGTCCGCACTCCACCGCCAGCACTCCGTCCCGGCCGGTCAGGCACGCGTACTCGCCGGTGCCGCCGCCGTCCACGATCAGCACGTCGCCGTACTGGAGGGCCTGGAGCGCGACGGAGCGCAGCAGGGTGGAGGTGCCGCTGCCCGGCTGGCCCAGGGCCAGCAGGTGCGGCTCGGTCGAGCGCAGGCCCGTGCGCCAGACGACCGGGGGCACGTCGCGCTGTTCCTCGCCGTACGTGAGGGGCAGCGTGCGCTGGACCTCGCTGGGGTCGGTGAAGCCGAGGACCGTCTCGCCCGGGGCCGAGACGAAGCGCTGGGCGGCGATGTCGCCGGGGAGCGGGGCCAGGGCGGTCACCGTGAGCTGGTTGCCCTCCTCGTCCCAGGTGAAGAGGTACTCGCGGCCGCGACCGGACTTCGCGGTCAGCAGGTGCTCGATCCGCGCGCGGGACTCGGGTTCGCCGTCGGTGAAGTACGCGGGGTAGCGGACGAGCAGATGGCAGACGCGGCCGGAGTCGTCGAACTCGTAGGACGGGAAGGCCTTCTCCCACTCGCCGCCGTGGGCGTACAGCGGTGCGGGGTCCTCAGCGGCCGAGAAGTACGGGACCAGGGCCTCGTAGAGCGACCGGAGGCGCTGGATCCGGGACTCGTCGGGCCCTTCCGCGTCGGACGGGGTGCGGTCGCGGCCGTGCCATGCCGCCGCCGCCATCAGGGCGATGGCGGCGAGCAGCGGACCGTACGGCACCAGCGCCACGACCAGGATCAGCGACGCCACCAGGAACAGAAGTGGCCCGCGCCGGTCCTTCGGCGTGTCCGCCCACTTGCGCCGCCCGGCCGCGGCCAGCCGGCGCAGACCGCGGGTGACGGTGATCAGCGGGTGGAGGACGTCGGTGGCACTGTCGGCCGCCGTCCGGGCCAGCTCCCGGCTCCGGGCGAGCTGCGCGCCGCCAGTGCTCAGAATGCGGGGGAGGGGACGCCGGGCCACTGCTGCCTCCTGCGGGTGCGTACGGGCGGGAGAGGGCGGCGTCAGAACTTCATGCCGCCGAGCAGGCTCGCCAGGCTCTCGCCGCCCGCTTTGATGCTGGGCGCGAGGGCCGTGCTCGCCAGGTAGAAACCGAACAGGGTCGAGATGCAGGCGTGCGAGGGCTTCAGTCCGTCTTTTCGGAAGAACACGAAGACGATGATGCCGAGCAGGACGACGCCTGAGATGGAGAGGATCATGGGGGTCTCCTGGTGTCGAGGGGGACAGTCACCCTGAGTTCTTCCAGCATCACAGCATGTATCTATATGACAAAAGGTGCAACTGGGTGAATTTCGTTCGTTTTCCTTCGGGTGGCCGAGTCTGCTGGGCCGAATGAGAAGCACTGTTGCGTCCGGTCGTGTCTGTGGTGATCTTTACCTCGGGCACATCGGGTCATGTGCCGCACGAGCCAGTACGCTGGCGATTCACCCGTACGGACGGCACCGCTCGCCGCCGTACGCTTGCTCTCCGCAGTCCCCAACGTTCGTGAGAGGCGGTCCGCCGATGAGTGAAGCCCCCGACCCCGAGGTCGTGGAGCTGGCGACCAAGATCTTCGATCTGGCCCGGCAGGGCCGGACCGAGGCACTCGTGGCGTACGTCGACGCGGGCGTTCCGGCCAACCTCACCAACGACCGCGGCGACTCCCTCGTGATGCTCGCCGCCTATCACGGGCACGCCGACGCGGTCCGGGCGCTGCTCGCCCGTGGCGCCGATGCCGACCGTGTCAACGACCGGGGCCAGACACCACTCGCCGGGGCGGTTTTCAAGGGCGAGCAGGACGTCATCAAGGCCCTGCTGGAGGGCGGCGCGGACCCGTCCCTGGGGACGCCCTCGGCCGTCGACACGGCCCGCATGTTCGCCCGGGCGGAGTTGCTGGAGCTGTTCGGCGAACACTGAACGCAGGGGCCGTGAGCAGCTGAAACGGCCCCTCTGACCAGGTAGGAAACGGAAAACGGGGGAGGCGGTACGGGGCCGCCGGAAATTTCGGTCGCGGCAGCTCACAGGCCGGGTCATCATGACGTCGTGATTCACGGACGCGATGGCCGGGCAGGTGTTGCCGCACCGCGCGGGCCGTGATGCGGTCCGCATGGGCCACCGACGAGAGGCAGAGGAACATGGTCTACAGCAAGCAAGAGACGGCGGGCGCACCGACGTGTTGTCACGCGGCCAGGTAGTGCGTGTTCTCCGGTTGCGTCGACGCTTGATGTGAGGCTGTTTCCCATGTTCGATCCGGTCATAGCGCCCAGCGGTACGCTGCTCGGCCTGCTCCAGCGGGGCCGCGGCGACGGTACGCTGCACGCGCTCACCGCCCCCCGCGCCGAAGCGCTGGCGGCACTGAACCACTGTGTGCTGCGCGATCCCCGCCACGACTGGCAGGTGGAGAACCGCTCGCTCTACTACGCCCGGCTCTTCCTCGACCTGAACGGCGAGCTGGACGCGATCGAGGCGCACCTCTTCGACCCCGAGGACGTCCTCGACACCGACGAGTCCCGCACCGGGCTGGCCCTTGCTGTCCTGGGGCACCTCGCCTCGTACGGCAGGCGCGACGCGCTCGCACTGCTGCGCAGGTACGCCGCCTCGGGCTCCAACTGGGCCTGGGCCCTCGACGAACTGGCGCTCAGGGACGACGACGCGGGGCTGCGCGCCCTGGCCGCGCCCGTCCTCGCGCGCTTTTCCACCGACGCCGAGGGCGAGGCCGAGCTGGCCGTCGCCGTGCGTGACGCCTTCGAGCCACGGCCGTGGCGGCTGTGGGCCGAGGATCCGCGCGCATCGATCGCCACGCGCGTGCGTGCCGCCCAGGAGACCGGCTGCTTCGACCGCTGGCAGCGGCAGATGCGGCCGAGCGGTCCCCGCCCGGGATGGAGCGTCCAGGCTGTGCTCGAGTGGGCCCAGCAGGGTGTCGAGCGGGGCGCGGCCCTGCACGTCCCGGCCGCCCGCTGTCTGGGCGCCGTCGCGGGCCCCGAGGACCGGCCCGAGATCGTCCGGGCCGCCCGGGAGGGCACCGACGGAGCCCGCTCCACCGCGCTGCGCTACCTCGCTGACAGCAACGATCCCGATGCGCTGGACCTGATCGAGGCCGCGGTGAGCGACGGCTCCGCCGTAGTCGTCGAGGCAGCCGTCGACGCCTTCGAGCGCATGCGCAGCGTCGCCGTCGTCGACCGGGCCCGCGGCTGGGCCCGCCGCCCCGACCCGCTCGGCGCCGCCGCCGCCCGCATGCTCGCCTGTCGCGGCGCCACCCGGGACCGCGACCTGGTCCTCGCCGCGCTCCGGGAGGCCGTACGGGGGGAGGGCCCCGACGCGCCGACCCTGTGGACCCTCGTCGACGGCACCGGACGGCTCGGCATCACCTGCGCCGCCCCGGTCCTGCGGCACATCTACCGCGAGACCGCCTCCTCCCATCTGCGGGGCCGGGCCGCCCGCGCCCTGGCCGCCACCGACCCTTCCTTCGCCGCCGGATTCGCCGTCGAGTGCCTGTGGGACTGCGAGGAGACGACCCGGGAGCTCGCCGCCCGGCACGCCGAGACCGGCGACAACCGCGTCGTCGACCGGCTGCGCCGGCTCGCCGCCGACCCGGCGGAGGAGGCCGAGGTGCAGACAGCCGTCCGCAGCCGGATCGGACCCGACATGCCGAACACGTGAAGGTGCGGTGACCCGAGAGTCGATCCGATGAACGACCGGTGACCCGGAAGTCAGGAGCGTGTGGACAGGGGCTGACCTGCTCGGCTGTGCAGCCCAACGCTCATGGGACGTTCCTCGTTCGGAAAGATCCACGTTGACGCGGCCACGTCCGGCACGGCGACAACACCGGTATGCGTGTCGTCATCGTGACCGAATCCTTTCCCCCCGATGTGAACGGCGTGGCCCACTGCGCGCTCCAGACCGCCCGGCACCTCGTCGACAGCGGTCACGCTCCCCTCGTCGTCGCACCCACCACCTCCCCCAAGTTCTCGACTCCGCTCGAACAGGGCGGTGCCCACCTGGGCACCGGGCCCGACGCCCTGGCGCCGTGCCCGGTGGTGCGTGTCCCCTCCCTTCCGCTCCCCGGTTACCCCCAGGTCCGCGTCGCCCTCCCCAGCCGACGCGTCGCCGCGGCCATCACCGAACACCGCGCCGACCTGGTCCACCTGGCCAGTCCCTTCGTCCTCGGCGTCCGCGGCATGGCGGCCGCCGCCCGGCTGGGCATCCCCGCCGTGGCCGTCTACCAGACCGACCTCGCCGGCTACGCCCGCACCTACATGGGCGCCGGTGAGGCCGCGGCCTGGCGGCGCATACGCTCGGTGCACGCCGCCGCCGACCGCACCCTCGCCCCCTCCAGCGCGGCCCTGCACGACCTGGAGGCGCACGGCGTGCCCCGGGTCAGGCTGTGGCCGCGCGGAGTGGACACCGCCCGTTTTCGGCCAGAGCGCCGGGACGAGGCGCTGCGCCGCGAACTCGCCCCGAACGGCGAGCTGATCGTCGGCTACGTCGGCCGGCTCGCCCCCGAGAAACAGGTCGAACTCCTCGCCGACGTCTGCGGTCTGCAAGGCGTCCGGGTCGTCGTGGTGGGCGACGGGCCAAGCCAACCGAGTCTGGCGGAGGCACTGCCCGGTGCGCTCTTCCTGGGCCGCCGCACCGGCGACGAACTCGCGCGATTCTTCGCCTCCCTCGACGTCTTCGTGCACACCGGTCCCTTCGAGACCTTCTGCCAGACCGTGCAGGAGGCCATGGCCAGCGGCGTCCCCGTCGTCGCGCCCGCCGCCGGCGGCCCGCTCGACCTGGTCGGCCACGGCCGCACCGGCCTGCTGGTCCCGCCGCGCGACGCCGCGGCCGTGCGCGAGGCCGTGTCGTCGCTGGCGGCCGACCCCCAGCTGCGCGCCGCCTACGGCGCCGCCGGACGCGCCACCGTCGAGGGCCGCACCTGGTCGGCCGTCGGCGACCAGCTGATCGCCCACTACGAGGACGTCCTCGCCGCCCGGAAGACGGTGGTGGCCGCATGACCGGCTCCCTGCGCATCGTCCGCCTCGCCAACTTCGTCGCCCCGGCCTCCGGCGGCCTGCGCACCGCACTGCGCGAACTCGGCAAGGGCTTCAAGGCGGCGGGTCACGAACCGGTGCTGATCATCCCGGCCGAGCGGTACACCGACCGGGACACCGAGCAGGGCCGGGTCATCACCCTCCCCGGCCCGCTGCTGCCCGGCACCGGCGGATACCGCGTCCTGACCGACAAGCGGCGGGTGGCGGCCCTGCTGGAGGAGCTGGCCCCGGACCGCCTGGAGGTGTCCGACCGTACGACGCTGCGCTGGACCGGCAGGTGGGCCCGGCGGGCCCGCGTTCCCGCCGTGATGGTGTCCCACGAGACGGCCGACGGGGTGCTGCGCACCTGGGGGCTGTCGGAGAACCTGTCCCGGCGCGCCGCCGACGCGCTCAACATCCGCACCGCGCACACCTACGCGCGCGTGGTGTGCACCACCGAGTTCGCCGAGCGGGAGTTCGTCCGGATCGGCGCGCGCAACGTCGTCCGCGCGCCCCTCGGCGTCGACCTGGTGGAACGGCACCCGGCGCTGCGGGACACCGGCCTGCGGGCCCAGTACGCGCGCGTGGACGAGGCGCTGCTGGTGACATGTACCCGGCTGTCCGTGGAGAAGCGGCCCGGCACCGCGCTCGACGCGCTGGAGGCCCTGCTGCGGCGCGGGCGGCGGGCGGCGCTGGTGGTGGCGGGCGACGGTCCCCTGCGCCCCCGGCTGGAGCAGCGGGCACGCGAGTCCCGGCTGCCCGTCACCTTCCTCGGGCACGTCTCCGACCGCGGCCTGCTGGGCGCACTCCAGGCCTCCGCCGACGTGTGCCTGGCCCCCGGGCCCGCCGAGACGTTCGGGCTCGCCGCGCTGGAGGCGATGGCCTGCGGCACGCCGGTGGTGGCGAGCGCCTCCTCCGCACTGCCCGAGGTGATCGGCTCCGCCGGGGCCACCGCCGTGGACCGCGGGCAGGCCTTCGCGGACGCCGTGGAGACGCTGCTGGAACGCCCCGAGCGGCAGCGGCGCGAGGGCGCACGCGCGCGTGCGGAACGCTTCGGATGGGACACCTCCGTCGCCGCCTTCCTCGCCGCGCACGACGCGCCGGCGCCGTCCCGTGACTCGGCCCGCTTCGTGTCGGAGGGCGTGGCATGAGACGCCTCCGCTTCATCGCCCTCGGAGACTCGCTGACCGAGGGCGTGGGCGACCCCGTGGACGGCGGATGGCGCGGCTGGGCCGCGCTGCTGGCCGACGGACTGGCCGAAGGCCCCGTGGAGTTCACCAACCTCGCGGTCAGCGGGGCGCAGACCCGCGACGTGCTGGAACGGCAGACCCCGGCCGGGCTGGAGCTACGGGCTGACCTCGTGGCGGTCCTCATCGGCGTCAACGACACCCTGCGCTGCACCTTCGACATCCACGCCGTGGCCCACCGGCTCGACCGGGTGTACGCGGCCTTCACCGGCCAGGGCGCGGTCCTGCTCACGGCCTGTCTGCCCGACCCCGGCGCGATGCTCGGCCTGCCGCGCGCGCTGGCCCGCCCGCTGGCCCGGCGGCAGCGGGCGGTCAACGCCGTGGTGCACGCACTGTCCGACCGCTACGGGGCGGTGCACCTGCACGCCGGGGAAGGGGAGTGGCTCACCGACCGGGCGATGTGGAGCGCGGACCGGCTGCACCCCGGAGAGCGCGGGCACCGGCAGCTGGCCGTCCGCTTCCACGCCCTGCTCGCCGGGGCGGGCCTGGCGACCGGGGCCGCGCCCTCGCCCGTACCCGAGTTCCCCGCGCCCAGCAGGTCGGCGAGCCTGTTGTGGCTGGCCACGGCCGGAACGGGCTGGGTGGCCCGGCGGTGCACGGACCTGCTCCCGCAGCTGGTCTCCCTCGCAGCCGACGAGATGCGCCACCGTGCCCGCGGTACGAGCGCCCGGCTCGACCTGCGCGCGTCCGCCGCCGTCTCCGCCGCCCTGGCCGCGCTGTCCGCGGCCGAGCCCCCGGAGCCGGAGGCGGCTTGAGCCGGGCCGGCCCGGGCACGGGCGCAGGCCGGGCAGGGTGAGCAGTGCCGAGCCGTCGCGGAGTCGTAGCGCGCGTCGGCCCTGCGGGCGCGGGCGTACCTCGAGTGCGTACGCGAGGTCACCGAACGAGTGGGCCGAGTGGGCCGAGTGGGCACGGTGGGCGGCGAGTGGACGTCCGGCAGGGCCCTCGGGCCCTCAGCGGCGGCGCACGGCCACGAAGCGGACCGGCGTGCCCGGTACCGCCTGGGCGGCGGCCGGGAGGTCGGCGGCACGCACGACCCCGATCACCGGGTAGCCCCCGGTGGTCGGGTGGTCGGCCAGGAAGACGACCGGCCGGCCGTCGGGCGGCACCTGCACGGCGCCCAGCACCATGCCCTCGCTGGGCAGTTCCCCCGGCAGCGCCCGCTCCAGGGCGGGTCCTTCGGTCCGCAGGCCGATGCGGTTGCTCGCCGACGACACCCGGTACGTGCCCGAGGTGAAGACACGAACCGCCGCCCGCGTGAACCAGTCCTCGCGCGGCCCGATGGTCACCCTGAGCACCAGCGCGGCCGGAGCCCGCGGCTGCGGGGCGACATCCACGCGCGCGTGACGGCCGATCGGCTGTCCCAGGGGGAGCACCATGCCGTCCGTCAGCGGGGCGGGGCCCAGCCCGGACAGCAGATCCGTGGAGCGGCTGCCGAGCACCGGCTCGACGGCGACACCTCCGGAGACGGCGACGTAACTGCGCACTCCGGAGGCGGCCGGGCCCACGTCGAGCAGCGCGCCGGGCGGCACCCGCACCGGCGCACCCCAGGCGACCGGCCGCCCGTCCAGCGTCACCGGGCACGGCGCGCCGCCCACGGCGACCGTGACCGCCGAGCGCGGCCGCACCGCACAACCGCTGAGCGTCGTCTCCAGAACCGCTGCCCCGGAGGGATTGCCGACCAGCCGGTTGACGAGCGCGGCGGCCGGCGCGTCGAGCGCACCGGAACGGGGAACGCCGAGATGGGCGTGGCCCGGGCGCCCCTCGTCCTGCACGGTGGTGAGCGCCCCGGCGCGTACGACGACGAGCGCGCGGTCCGTCATACGGCACCCACCGGGACGAAGCGCACCCGCGTGCCGGGCGACAGCAGTGCGGCGGGCACGCGCGCGTGGTCCCACAGCACCGCGTCCGTGGTGCCGATCAACTGCCAGCCGCCCGGCGAGGAGCGCGGGTACACGCCGGTGTAGGGCCCGGCCAGCGCCACGGAACCGGCCGGGACGGCGGTGCGCGGGCTGGCCCGGCGCGGAACGTGACAGGGGGCGGGCAGCCCCGTGAGATAGCCGAAGCCCGGGGCGAAGCCGCAGAAGGCGACGCGGAAGTCGGTGGCCGCGTGGATCCGGGCGACCTCGCGCTCGGGGACGTTCCAGAGGGCGGCGACGGCGGCGAGGTCCGGACCGTCGTAGCGCACGGGAAGTTCCACGACGTGCCGCTCGCCCTGGAGCGCCGGCGGCAGGGGGGACCGGGCCAGTTCAGAGGCCAGGCGATCCGGGTCGTCGAGGCCGTCGAGGAGGACCGTGCGAGCCGCGGGCACGATCTCACGGACCGACAGCAGGCCTTCCGCACGGCGGCGCAGCAGCTCCGCGTGCAGGGCCTGTGCCTCCTCGCCCGAGGCGACCTCGACGAGCAGCGCGCGCTCGCCGACGGGCAGCGCCCTCATACGAAGGCCTCCACCCGCACACCGGAGGCCACGAGCCGCTCCCGGACCCGCCGGGCCAGTTCCACCGCCCCCGGCGTGTCGCCGTGCAGGCACAGGGAGCGGGCCCGTACCTCGATGCGCGCCCCGGAGTGCGCGGTGACCGTCCCCGAGCGCGCCAGACCCACCGAGCGCTCGACGACGGCCTCCGGGTCGGTGACCACCGCGCCGTCCCGGCCTCGTGGCACGAGCGTGCCCGCGTCGGTGTAGGCGCGGTCCGCGAACGCCTCCGTGACCGCGGGGAGTCCGGCCTTCCCGGCCAGTTCGAGCAGGCGGGACCCGGGCAGCCCGAGCACCGGCAGGGCGGCGTCCGCCAGCAGGACGCCCTCGACGACCGCCGCCGCCTGCTCCTCGTCGTGCACCACCCGGTTGTAGAGCGCGCCGTGCGGCTTGACGTAGGCCACGCGCGCGCCCGCCGCCCGCGCGAAGACCTCCAGGGCACCTATCTGGTACGCCACTTCGGCCGCCAGTTCGGCGGGCGGCACGTCCATCGCGCGCCGCCCGAACCCGGCGAGGTCCCGGTAGGAGACCTGCGCGCCGATCCGTACCCCGCGCTCGGCGGCCCGTTCGCACACCTGCCGCATGGTGACCGCGTCCCCGGCGTGGAAGCCGCAGGCCACATTGGCGCTGGTGACGACGGACAGCAGCCGCTCGTCGTCGGTCAGCCGCCAGCGGCCGAAGCCCTCGCCGAGGTCGGCGTTCAGATCGATCGAGGTCATGGGACTTGGTTTCTCCGTGTGTTGTTGGCTCAGGACTCGCTCAGGCCACGCGGTACTGCTCGTCCCGGGCGTCGGTCAGGAACATCTGGCCCGGTGCATGGGTGATCGCGAACGGCGGCCGGGAGGCCGTCACCGCCGCCTGCGGGGTCACACCGCACGCCCAGAACACCGGGATGTCGTCCGGCTCGGCGGCCACCGGGTCGCCGAAGTCGGGGCGGCCGAGGTCCTCGATGCCGAGGCCCGACGGGTCGCCGCAGTGGACGGGGCTGCCGTGCACCGCGGGAAGCAGACTGCTCTCCCGGATGGCGGCCGCCAGGTGCTCCGGGGGCACCGGACGCATGGACACCACCAACGGGCCGTGCAGCCGCCCGCCCGGCCGGCACTGACGGTTCGTCACGAACATGGGGACGTTGCAGCCCTGCTCGAGATGGCGGATCGGCACGCCCGCCTCCGCCAGCGCCCACTCGAAGGTGAAGCTGCACCCGATCAGGAAGGACACCAGGTCCTCGCGCCAGTGGTCGCGCACGTCCGTCGGCTCGTCGACCAGGTGGCCCTCCCGCCAGACCCGGTAGCGCGGCAGGTCGGTTCGCAGGTCCGCGCCGTCCGCGAGGACGGTGGTGAAGGAACCGGCGTCCGTGACGTCCAGGACCGGGCAGGGCTTGGGGTTGCGCTGGCAGAACAGCAGCGTGTCGTAGGCCCAGTCCGCCGGGACGCAGATCAGGTTCACCTGGGTGTGGCCGGCCGCCACTCCGGCCGTGGGACCCGCGAGGCCGTCCCGGAAGCGCTCCCGCGCGGCCTTCGGGCTCCACGCGTGCGCGTGCTCGTCGAGGAGGGCCACGGGGCGGTCTTCCGCCAGGTCCGGACGGCGGTCGTCCACGGCACTCACGCCAGCTCCTTGCCGCGGGTCTCCGGGAGCCCCAGCAGTGCCAGGGCGGCGATGCCGTAGCCGATCGCGCCGAAGACCAGCGCGCCGCCCACTCCCCAGCTGTCGGCCAGGAAGCCGACCAGGGTCGGGAAGACGGCGCCCACGGCCCGGCCGGTGTTGTACGTGAAGCCCTGGCCCGTGCCGCGCACGGCCGTCGGGTAGAGCTCGCTCAGGTACGAGCCGAAGCCGCTGAAGATCGCCGACATGCAGAACCCGAGCGGGAAGCCGAGCACCAGCAGCAGGGTGTTGGCGCCGGTCGGGATGTTCGCGTAGGCCGCGATGCAGATCGCCGACAGCAGGGCGAACAGCCAGATGTTGCGCCGCCGGCCCAGTCGGTCGGTGAGGTAGCCGCCGGTCAGGTAGCCGGCGAAGGCGCCGGAGATCAGGAGTGTCAGGTAGGTGCCCGTCCCGACGACCGACAGGCCCCGTTCGGTCTTCAGATACGTCGGTACCCAGGTCGCCAGCGTGTAGTAGCCGCCCTGGACGCCGGTGGAGAGCAGCACGGCGAAGACCGTCGTCCGCAGCAGACCCGGCGACCCGTCCGAGCCGCGCTCGAAGATCGCCGCGAACGAGCCCTTCCCGGCACCCCGCTCACGGACGGCGGTCGCCCCGGGCGCGTCGTGCACGCGGCGCCGCAGCCACACCACGAGGAGCGCGGGCAGCGCGCCGGTCCAGAACATCACGCGCCAGGCGAGGTCGTCGCCCACGAAGGAGAAGACCAGCGTGTAGACGGCCGCGGCCAGCGCCCAGCCGACCGCCCACGAGCTCTGGACCGCGCCGAGCGTACGTCCCCGGTGCTTCGCGCTCGCGTACTCGGCGACCAGGATCGCGCCGACCGCCCACTCGCCGCCGAATCCGAGGCCCTGCAGGGCGCGGAACACCAGCAGCGTCTCGTAGGTGGGCGCGAGCCCGCAGGCGACGGTGAACACCGCGTAGGTGATCACGGTGATCATCAGGGCCCTGACGCGGCCGATCCGGTCCGCGACCACACCGGCCACGGCCCCGCCGACTGCGGAGACGACCAGCGTGACCGTGGTGAACAGGCCCGTCTGGCCGCTGTCCAGGCCGAAGTATGCCGCCAGCGCGACCATGCTCAGCGGCAGTGTGAAGTAGTCGTATGAATCCAGGGCATAGCCGCCGAAAGCGCCCACGAAGGCGCGCCGGCCGCGCGGGTCCAGGGCCCGCATCCAGCCCAACGCGCCGTCGTCGGCGGTGCGTTCACCGGCCCGGACCGGGGCGTCGGAGGGCATGGCCTGCGGTGGAGGGGTAGAGCTCATGGGCACCTCGCAGATGAAGGGGCGGGAGGGCGCTGTGGGACTGAGCCGTGCCGTGCGGAAGTCGTGCCGTCGCGTGGCGTTGTGCCGCCGCGTGGTGTTGCCGTCGCGTCGTTTCGTGCCGGGTGGAATCCGCGGCGCCGCGGAGGGAGCGGGGCGACACCGTCCGCAGCAAGGTAGAGGATCGTTGAACGATCCTTCAATACCCGTGTTGTTTCGTTCTGGTGTCTGCGATTGAATTCCGGGCATGGCAGAGGAGCTGACCGGACTGGCCGACGACCGCGCCCTGCTGGGCCGCACCAGCACCGCCGAGCGGGTCTCGGACATCCTCAGGAGCCGCATCGCCGAGGGGTACTTCCCACCCGGCACCCGGCTGTCGGAGGACAGCATCGGCGGGGCGCTCGGCGTCTCCCGCAACACCCTGCGCGAGGCGTTCCGCCTGCTCACGCACGAGCGGCTGCTCGTCCACGAGTTGAACCGCGGCGTCTTCGTGCGGGTGCTGACCGTGGAGGACGTCGAGGACATCTACCGCACCCGCCGCCTCGTCGAGTGCGCCGTCGTACGAGGTCTCGGCGAGCCGCCGTACGCGCTCGACGGGCTCACGGAGGCCGTCGGCGAGGGGCAGCGGGCGGCGCGCGAAGGTGACTGGAAAGGGCTGGGCACGGCCAACATCCACTTCCACCGGGAGCTGGTCGCCCTCGCGGGCAGCGACCGCACCGACGAGCTGATGCGCAGCGTGTTCGCCGAACTGCGCCTGGCCTTCCATGTCGTCGACGACCCGCGCCAGTTGCACGAGCCCTACCTCACCCGCAACCGGCAGATCCTGCACGCCCTCCAGGAGGGCGCCCGGAGCGAGGCCGAGAAGCTGCTCGCCGTCTACCTCGACGACTCGCTCGACCGGGTCGTGGAGGTG
Source organism: Streptomyces sp. NPDC046197 (assembly GCF_040646295.1). Lineage (NCBI taxonomy): Bacteria > Bacillati > Actinomycetota > Actinomycetes > Kitasatosporales > Streptomycetaceae > Streptomyces > Streptomyces sp. NPDC046197. The sequence goes on from NZ_JBEYZY010000006.1 coordinate 316,877, forward strand.
TACCGGCGCCGGGTCGGCGAGGACGGATAGCCGGTCCGGCGAGGACGACACCTGGTCCGGCGAGGACGACAGCAGGTCCGGCGAGGACGGACAGCTGGTCCACCGCGGCCGCCGCGACCACGGTGGCGCCGGGGCCCGTCTGCGTCGTTTGGGTCGTTGTCAGACCAAGGACCTAATCTGTGCACCGTGACTTCGCCTGCATCGACGGACAGCGTTCCGCCCCAGCTCAGCGCGGGGCCGCGGCCCGCACCGGGCCCGGCCGCCGACGAAGGGCTCGCGCGGCGCCTGCGCGCGCTCGCCTGCACCGCGCCGCTGCACGACCTGGACGCGCGCAAGGCCAACCTCGCGGGCGAGTACTCCGTGTACGGCATGGCGGAGGTCGCCCTCGCCGCCATCGACCTCGTCACGCTCAACATGGACTTCGACACCGGCGCCGACCACGACCAGATCGTGGCCCGGCTCGTCCCGCGCATCGCCGCCCAGGCCCCGCGGCGGCCCGTCGCCGAGCACGAGCGCGTGGCCCGCTGGGTACTGGAGAACCTGATCAACGTCGGCAGCGTGGACCGCGGCTTCCGCGCGGTGTACGGCACCTTCGCGCCGGACGGCACGTACGTGCGCCGTGACTACGACTTCAAGCTGATCGAGGAGGTGCCCGGCCCTGGCGGCAGCGTCTACCTGCGGACGACGGACGAGGCGGTCAACGTCCTGGTGGGCGCCCTCGACACCGACGTCACCAGCGCGCAGATCGCCGCCGAGGTCAAGCTGGAGGTGCTCATCCGCCGCGGACGCCTCGCCGACGCCCAGCTCGCCGCCGAGCAGGCCCGCTACCGGACCGTCCAGTACTCCGAGACGCTCCGCCGCGCCCTGGAGGCCACCCGGCGCAACGTCCGCGCCGTGGACTGGCTCAGCGCCGTGCCCGACATGATCGCCGAGGCCCTCGACCACGTCGCCGACCGGTACCGGCACGAGAACGCGATCCTCACCAACATCCGCAAGGCACGTGACGAGTCCGAGGAACCCGAACACAAACGGCGCGCCGCCGAGCTCGTCGACATCGTCAAGGACTGCATCCGCCGGCACACGCAGCTCCAGTCGCGGCTGCTGGAGGCCGGCCCGCTCTTCCGCGCCGAACAGGACCGCCAGGCCTTCGCCGCCCCCACGAGCACCTCGGGAACGGATCTCTACGGGCATCTGCTCGCGCCCACCCTTCCGCTTCCCCTGGAGCAGGCGATCCGCGTCACGGACGCCTTCTTCGCACGCGGGACCGGGCTGCGCACACCGGTGTCCGTCCGGGTCGGCGACCTTGTCGACATATTGCTCACGCCGCCGGTGGAGCGGGAACACCTCGGCGCGGAGATGCCCGAGCCCGACCTGATCGCCACGCCGGACGACAGCCGCTTCAGCGAGGAGCAGCTGGCGGCCGCGACGGAACTCCTCGACCTGCCCGCCGACGCGCCGCGGCGGCTGTCGGGTCTGCTGGCCGAGGCCCGGCGCAAGGATCCCGATCTCCCCTATCTCGTCGCCCTGTTGGCCGTGCACGCGGCGAGCCCGCCGGTCGGCACGGCCTATCGTCAAGGGGAGGAGAAGCTCCTGTTCGCGGTGGACGACGGCACGGAGCTGGACGATCCCGAGTTCGGCGGAGCCGACCTCATCGTGGGTACGGCGCTGCTGGACGCGGCGGGCATGGCGGCGGACAGGACGGAAGCCGCGTGATGGAGTGCAGACCGTCGCCGGGGTGCGGGTCCGCTGTGTCCTGCCGCGCAGTACCTCCCGCCCCCTGCGGAGTTGCCCAGCCCCCAGTTCTTCCGATCCCCAGGGAGCCTCAACCGTGAACGAGCACGTCGAGTCGAGTGAGACCGAGCCTGCCGCCACGTCGGCCGGTGCGGCCGTCACGCCCGCCGACGCCGCCGACGCGGCACGGCTCGTCGCGTTCGGGCTGCAGCCCAAGCTGCAGCCCGCCCGGGACCAGGAGTACGCGGAGCTGCTGCGCCGCTACCGCGAGGACCCCGCGTTCGCACGGCTCGCCGACGCCGTGGCCGCCGGACTCGGCCTGGTCGTGCTGGAGGTGTCCCCGCGCGCGGGCATGGCGGTCACGGCCGCCGACGACTCGGTGTTCGCCGTCCGCATGGGTGACTACGCGCGCCGTACGGCCGCCGACTCGGCAGACCGGTTCCTGCACGGCCTCGCCCATCTCGCGGTTGCCGCCATGGCGTTCCCGCGGCCTGAGGACCTCGCCGACGACGGCTACATCGGGCGCGTCACGGTCAACGGCGTCGACGCCTTCGTCCGCCAGGCCTGCCGTCGCCTCGAGGAGCGCGCCGAGGAGCAGGGCGAGAACACCGACCCGGCCACCGACGCGCCCGGACTGGAGGCCGCCTGGCGGATCTGGGCCAGACGCAGCGCGACCGGGGCCACCAAGGACGCACGCCGTCCGGCAGCGTCCACCACGGGCATCGTGGCGAAGGCCGTCACGTTCCTCACCGACTCCGGGTTCCTGCAGCGCACGGGCGACGACGGCGGCGGCACCTACCGGACGACGGCCCGCTACCAGCTCCAGGTGCGCGACCTGGCGGGCAGCGCGGCCATGGCCGAGCTCCTCGAACTGGGCGTGGTCCCGGTGACCGACGGCACGCCGACCCTGCTGGCCGCCGAGGTCACCGACGACCTGGAGCTGGTGGCCGACGCCGGGCTGCCCTTCCACACGCCCGCCTCCTCCTGACCGCCCTGATCCGCACCACGCAAGAAGACTGACGAGAGTCCGCCATGTACGAGCTGTCCCGGGTCCGCCTCTACTCCATCGGGCCGGCCGGTGCGCGCTACGCCGACACCGTGCTCGACCTGCGGGGTGTGGGCGAGCCGGTGCCCGACCCCGCGCCCACCCAGGCGGAGTTCTTCGAGGAGGAGCCGGTCGGCCCGCCGCGCCGGCCCGCACCCGCCGGCGTGCTCTTCCTGGAGAACGGGGGCGGCAAGTCCGTCCTGCTCAAGCTGATCTTCTCGGTGATGCTGCCCGGTCACCGCAACACCCTCGGCGGCGCCAGCTCCGGTGTGCTGCGCAAGTTCCTGCTCGCCGACGACTGCGGGCACGTGGCACTGGAGTGGCAGCACGTGCAGACCGGCGAGTGCGTGGTCGTCGGCAAGGTGAGCGAGTGGCGCGGACGCCAGGTCTCCAGCGACCCGCGGAAGTTCGCCGAGGCCTGGTACTCCTTCCGGCCCGGCCCCGGACTGAGCCTGGACAACCTGCCCGTCGCCGAGTCCACCGCCGTACGGCCCCCGGTCGAGGGCCAGTCGGGCGCGCAGGGCCGCCGGCGCACCATGAAGGGCTTCCGGGACGCGCTCACCGAGGCCGGAAAGGCGTACCCGCACCTGGAGGTGCACTGGGAGGAGACCCACGAGCGCTGGACCGAGCACCTCGGCGAGCTCGGCCTCGACCCCGAACTCTTTCGCTACCAGCGGGAGATGAACGCCGACGAGGGCGAGGCGGCCGGCCTGTTCGCGGTGAAGAAGGACTCCGACTTCACCGACCTGCTGCTGCGCGCCGTCACCGACACCCGGGACACGGACGGGCTCGCCGACCTGGTCAGCGGCTTCGGCAACAAGCTGGGACGACGGGCCGAACTCATCGCCGAACGGGACTTCACCGCCGGCTCGGTCGACCTGCTCGGCCGGATCGTGGAGGCCGCCGAGGCGCGCACCCGCGCGCGTGACATCCACGCGGGCGCCGAGCGGCGGACCCGGACACTGGCACGCCGGCTTTCCGCGCGGGCCGTGCAGGAGCGGGTGCGGGCCGCCGACCTCGCCCAGCGGGTCACCGCGGCCGCCTACGCCGTCACGCACTCCGAGGGCGCACGGGAGCGCAGCGCGCTCATCGCCGCCGAACTCGCCTACCGGCACGCCTCGCTGGCCCTCACCGCGGCCGAGAAGTCCGCCGCCGCGCAGAAGCGGGAGCTCGCCGACGCGCGCACCCTGCACTCCGCCTGGCAGGCCGCCGAGGCCGTGCTGCGCCACCGCGCCGCCGCCGACCGGGTCGCCCGCGTGTCCGCCGCCATTCAGGAGGCCGAACGGGACGCCGCTCCCGCGCTGGCCGCGCGCGCCAAGGCCGCCGTGGACCTGGTACGCGCCCTGCACGGGGCGGCCGACAGCGCCGACGCCCTCGCCAACGAGCAGGAGGAGCGGTCCGCGCAGCTTCAGCAGGTCGGCGACTCGGCCCACCGGGACTCGACCGCCGCCGCCACCGAGGCGCAGCGGGCCCGCAGCGAGGCCGGACACCTGCGCCAGCGGCTGACCGAGGTCGAGCAGGAGACCGCCGAGGCGGTTCGCGCGGGCTGGCTCGACGACAGCGCCCCCGACGCCGACCCGGCCCGCGCCGCCCTCGCCGCCAGCGACGCCGAGAAGACCGCGGTCGCCGCCTGGGACCAGGCCCGCGAAGCCTCCCGCAAGGCCACGGAGCACGCGCGCGAGGCCGCCTCGGCCGAGTCCCGCGCGGAGCTGACGGCGGCCCGCGCGGCGGACGCGGCGACCGCGGCGGAGCGGTCCCACGGGGCCGAGCGGCGTGTCGCGGAGGCGCTGGCGGCCGAGGACCGGCTCGCACAGGTGCTGGGTCTGCCCGGTGCCTCCGGCACGGAACGGGCCGGTGTGCCCGGACCGCGGACGGGCGGTGACGGCGCGACCGTCGCAAGGGGCGGCACGGCGATCGGGACCACCGCGGCCGACACCTCCGGCACGTCCGGCACGCACCCCGAGGCCGGTGCCCAGGCCCGGGCCACCCGCGCCGAAGGTCCCCTCACCCCCGAGGAACTCGACCGCTTCGCCGACGAGTTGCGCGAGTTGCTCGACGACGCCGTCTCCGGCGCCGAGCGGCACCTGTTCGAGCTGCGCACGGCCGCCGCGGACGACGCCCGGATCCTCGGCGCCCTCGGCGACGGCGGGCTGCTGCCGCCCGGCCCCGACGTGCTGGCGACCGTGGAGTTCCTGGGTGAGCACGGCATCCCGGCCCTGCCGGGCTGGCGCTATCTCGCCCAGGCCGTGGACCCCGCCGACCACGCGCGCGTGCTGGCTGCCCGGCCCGAGCTGGTCGACGGCGTGATCATCACCGACCCGGACACGCACGCGCGGGCCCGCGAGGCGCTCGCCGACGCCGCTCTGCTGCCCAGGTCCGCCGTGGCCGTCGGCACGGCGGCCGCGCTGCTCGCTCCGACCCCGGCGGCCGAGGCGACCCCCGCCGACGTCTTCCTCGTACCGCCGAACCCGGCCATGCACGACGAGCACGCCGCCGACGAGGAGCGGCAGGCGCTGCGCGCGCGGGCCACCGAGCGGGACGAGGAGATCCGCGGGCTCGCCGCCCGGCTGGGCAAGGACCGTGAGCTGGCGGCGCGACTGGCCTCGTGGCGCACCGGCTGCCCGGCAGGGCGGCTCGCGGAGCTGGCCGAGGCCGCACGGGAGGCGCGTGCCTTCGCCGAGGAGGCCGAGGCCGAGCTGGCCGAGGCGCGGACCCTGCGGGCGGAGGCCGACGAGGCCGCTGCCGAGGCCGCGCAGGCGCGCGACGAGAAGCAGGAGACCGCCCAGCGGGCCCGGCGCGCGGCCGACGCCCTCGCCGGACTCGCCTTCCGGCTGCGCGAACGCGCCGGCTGGCAGGTCAAACTGCGCGAACTCGCCGACGAGTCAGCCGAGTCGGAGGCCCGCGCCGAGGCCTGCCTGGAGCGTGCCCGCGCCGCCGACGAGGACCGGCGCGCCGCCCAGCGCGCCGCCGACGACGCCCGTCGCACCGCCCGCGCGCTGCGCGCCGAGCGCGCCGAGATCGCCGGTGCCCCCGACGACGTACCGGACAGCGACGGGGACGTGCCGAAAGCGTCCCTGCCCGCCCTCCGTGAGGCCTACCGGGCCGCCTCGCAGGTCTACGAGAAGGTGGGCGTCGGCGCCGACCTGCGCGCCGAGCAGGCACGCGCGGAGAGCGACGAGAGCGCGGCCCGCGGCGAACTGGACCGGCTGAGCAACAAGGTCCGTACCCGCGCGGAGCAGCTGCTGGAGTCCCCCGACGGCTCCGACGGACCCTCCCGGCAGGCCGCCGCCGTCCGCGCCGAGGAGCTGGTGCAGCTTCTGGAGACGCGCATGTCGAGCGCCAGCGAGCAGCTCGGCCGACTGCGCGGTGAGGCCGAGCGGCACGCCCCCGAGGACGGCGAGACGCACACCGAACTCCCCGAGGAGCTGGTGCCGCGCGACGCCGACCATGCCCAGGCACTGCTGCGCACGGCCACGGCCGAACTCGCCTCCCGCACCGAGGCGTTGGCCCAGGCCCGCGAGGCGCACGCCGAACTCCTCGAAGCCCACCGCGGCGCCGAGGACGCGGCGAGCGGCTTCGACGAGATCGCCGCGATGCTCCGCGACCTTCTGCGTGAGCACACCGTCGAGGAGGAGCAGGAGAGGCCCGAGCCCTACCCGGGCGGTCCGCACGATGCCCGGCAGGCGGCGGCCGAGGCACGCCGTTCGCTGCGCGGCTGCGCCGCCGACCTGTCGGCCGCCGAGGCGGGCGTGCGCGAGGCGAGCGACGTCCTCGTCCGGCACGCCAACTCCACCCGCTACGAGCAGGTCCGCACCCCGGCCCGTCAGCAGATCCGCGAGCTGCCCGCCTCCGCGCTGCCCGAGCACGCCCAGCGGTGGGCCGACGCCTTCGCGCCCCGACTGCGGGTGCTCACCGATGAGTTGGAGCAGCTGGAGCGCAACCGGGATTCGATCGTGGACCGCCTGCGCGGCCTCGTCGAGTCGGCCCTGGCCACCCTCCGTTCCGCCCAGCGGCTGTCCCGCCTGCCCGAGGGCCTGGGCGAGTGGTCCGGGCAGGAGTTCCTGCGCATCCGCTTCGAGGAGCCCGACCAGGCCACGCTCACCGAGCGGCTCGGTGAGGTCATCGACGAGGCCACCCGCGCCGCCGTGAAGAAGAACTCCGACCTGCGGCGCGACGGCATGTCGCTGCTGCTGCGAGGTGTGGCCGCCGCCCTGCAGCCCAGGGGCGTCGCGGTCGAGATCCTCAAGCCGGACGCCGTGCTGCGCGCCGAGCGCGTCCCCGTCGGGCAGATGGGCGACGTGTTCTCCGGCGGACAGCTGCTCACCGCGGCCATCGCCCTTTACTGCACCATGGCGGCGCTAAGGTCCAACGACCGCGGCCGTGACAAGCACCGGCACGCCGGCACCCTGTTCCTCGACAACCCCATCGGGCGGGCCAACGCCACGTATCTGCTGGAGCTCCAGCGGGCCGTTTCCGACGCTCTGGGCGTCCAGCTGCTCTATACCACCGGCCTGTTCGACACCACCGCGCTGGCCGAGTTCCCGCTGGTCATCCGACTGCGCAACGACGCCGACCTCAGGGCCGGGCTGAAGTACATCAGTGTGGAGGAACACCTTCGGCCGGGACTGCCCCAGCAGACCCCCGACGGGGAGACGGTGCACAGCGAGATCACGGCGACGCGGATGTTCAAACGCCCCGCGTGACCCTCGCCGGAGCCAGCTCGGCCCCCGCCCAGCCGCTGAGCGCCGGCTGTGAGGCGATCTTCCGGGTGAGCCTCAGCCCGCACGTCATCACCCGCACATCGTGCTCGTGCGTGAAGTACCGCGGATCGACCTGGGGCTTGTCCCGGTAGTCCCGCGTGCGCAGCCGCACCGTGCCCCGGGACTTCGCCCTGGTCACGTTCGGGGTCAGGCAGAACGCGTTCTCCGATGTCGGACAGCCCCACCGCGCGATGTTCACGTCGAACGGCACCGACGGAATTCCGGCCCCCTGTCTCTACGGGTGCGACAGCTGTCCCGCCCCGCCCGACCGGCGTATGCGCTCGTGCGCCCGCTCGGCGGCCCGCTCCTCCCGCAGGGTCCGGCGCCGCTCGCGGCGCAGGGCCCGGGCGGTGCTGCTCGGCGACGACACGACGCCGTGGCGCTGGCTCCACACCTGACGGGTCACCCAGACGTCGAGGGCGGCCCAGGTGGCCACCACCGTGCTGGCCACGCTGCTGAGGACCATCGGGAAGGCCAGCCAGGATCCGGCCATCGTGCACAGGAACGCCACGACCGCCTGTATCAGCGTCACGGCGATGATCAGCACCGCCCGCACGGCCGCCTCGCGCACCGGATCCGGCAACCGGCGCCGCCTCGCCGGCTCCTCGACCCACAAGGGCTTGCAGGCCTGTTGGTCCCGGGGCTCGCGCGGCGCGGCCGGTCGGCCCGTACCCGTCCGAACCGCCTGTCCGTCCTGCGACGTGGCTGGGGTCATCGCATGACCGTGGCCGCCGTCCACGCCGCCGTCGGCTCGCGGAATGTCGTGATCCCGCGCCTTCGGCGCCCGCCGCGCCGCCGTCACTTGCGCCACCCCGCCGTCAGCGGCTGCCTCGTGCCGCTCCGCCGTGCCCATCACCGTGTCACTCCCCACTGCCAGCAGACCGCTCGCCCCGGTGCCCCAAGCACCGGCTCCCCAGTGGTTGCCCGGCTTGCGCTGTTTTACGCCGCCCAGGTGCGGGATACGGCTCGCGTGCCCGATTCCGCCCCCATCTCCTACAGACAAGGACGAACGAGGCGCCACGAAGATTCCCAACCAACGAAAAATATCGGCCAACCGGCCAAGTGAGTTGACCCGTTCCGGTAACCCGCCACCTTCGGGTTCCGGGCCGTCATCTCCCGCAATGCCCGGACAACTCGCCATCTCTTGCCGCCGGTACGGAAGTTCAGCTTCCGGACGGCTCTTCGAGTTAACTGTGCGTCGGTAGTAGGCTCGCGCCGTTTGTTGACGCACATGTGTACCCCCTGCCGGTGGGGGTCGAGCTGGGGGAGGCCATGCGCTTTCGCGGGAAGTCCATCCGCAGGAAGATCGTGGCGCTGCTGCTCGTGCCGCTGCTGTCCCTGACCGCGATCTGGGCCTTCGCGACCGTGATCACGGGAAGTCAGGCGGCCCAACTGCTCAACGTGTCAACGGTGGTGGAGAAGATCGCCTACCCCGCCGAGGACACAGTCCGCGCCGTGCAGCAGGAGCGGCGCAAGACCCTTGTCTATCTCGCCGACCCGCGTGCCTCCGACGGACTCGCCGCGCTGCGGCACAGCCGGACCGCCACCGACGAGGCCGTCGCCAAGATCCGCGCAAACGCCAAGGACTCCGACGTACGCAGCGCGATGGGCAGCGGGAGCGAAGGACGGCTGTCCGCCGCCCTGGACGCCTTCGACGGTCTTGAGTCCCTGCGCCGCAGCGTCGAGGACGGCACCGTCAGCCGTGCCCAGGTGTTGGACCTCTACAACCGACTGGTCGACCCCTGCTACATCCTGCTCGCCAACCTCCCGGTCGTCGACGACGTGGGACTGGACAAGCAGTACCGCGCCCTCGTCAACCTGGCCCGGGCCCGCGAACTGCTCTCCCGGGAGGACGCGCTGCTCGGCTCCTCACTGATCGTCGGCAAGCTCACTCGAGCGGAGAGCCGCGACATCTCCGACCTCGTGGCCCAGCGTTCGCTGCTGTACGCCGTCAGCCTCCCCGTGCTGCCCATCGCGGAACGCGGCCGTTACGAACGCTTCTGGAGCAACGCCACCTCCGCACCGCTGCGGGTGGCCGAGCAAGCCGCCGTGTCCACGACCACCGGTGTCCCCCGCGGGGTGACCGCGCAGAGCTGGAACATCGACGCCGGGACCGTGCTCGACGAACTGGGCACCCTCGACGACCGGGCGAACGACCGCTACCAGGCCCGTGTCCGTCCGGTCGCGATGGACGTCATCCTGCAGGCGGTCGTCGCCGGCGTCCTCGGTCTGATCGCTCTGCTGGTCTCGCTGGTCCTCTCCGTGCGTATCGGCCGCGGCCTCATACGTGACCTGCGCCAGCTGCGCCTGGAAGCCCACGAGGCGTCCGGAGTCCGACTGCCCAGTGTGATGCGCCGCCTGTCGACCGGCGAACAGGTCGACGTCGAGACCGAGGTCCCGCGCCTCGAATACGACAGGAACGAGATCGGTGAGGTCGGCCAGGCCCTCAACACCCTGCAGCGGGCCGCCGTCGAGGCCGCCGTCAAACAGGCCGAGCTGCGCGCCGGTGTCTCCGAGGTCTTCGTCAACCTCGCCCGCCGCAGCCAGGTCCTGCTGCACAAGCAGCTCACCCTCCTCGACACGATGGAGCGCCGCACCGAGGACACCGAGGAACTCGCCGACCTCTTCCGCCTCGACCACCTGACCACGCGCATGCGTCGGCACGCCGAGGGCCTGGTGATCCTCTCCGGCGCCGCCCCGTCCCGGCAGTGGCGCAAGCCCGTGCAGTTGATGGACGTCGTGCGCGCCGCCGTCGCCGAGGTCGAGGACTACGAACGGATCGAGGTCCGCCGCCTGCCCCGCACGGCGGTCACCGGTCCGGCCGTCGCCGACCTCACCCACCTCGTGGCCGAACTCCTGGAGAACGCCACGGTGTTCTCGCCGCCGCACACCGCCGTGCAGGTTCTCGGTGAACGCGTCGCCAACGGCTTCACCCTCGAGATCCACGACCGGGGCCTCGGCATGGCGGCCGAAGCACTGCTCGACGCCAACCTCCGGCTCGCCGAGACACCGGAGTTCGAACTCTCCGACACCGACCGGCTCGGGCTGTTCGTCGTCAGCCGGCTCGCTCAGCGGCAGAACATCCGCGTCTCGCTGCAGCCGTCCCCGTACGGCGGCACCACCGCGGTCGTCTTCATCCCCGACGCGCTGCTGACCGACGACGTGCCCGACACCAACGGCGTCGGCTTCCGCCTCGACCGGGAGCGGCCCCCGAAGGAGACCGAGCTCACGGACACCCACAGGGCTGCTCTCTCCCGGGCGCCCGTGCCACTGCCCGGGCTGCCGACCTCCCTCCTGGACGGCCCGGTGGAGCTGGAGGGCCCCGTCGACCTGGACGCCGTCGACGACTTCCCGGGCGCGCTCGGCGACCAGGACAGTGAACAAGGCGGCCTGTTCCGCCCGCGTCGCCCACAGCCTCGCCCGGAGACGGACGACGCTCCCGCATCACCCGGTGCCACCCACCGGCAGACCACAGGCCTGCGCGGCGCGCCGGACCACTCCGCGGAGGAACAGGGCCCGGGCGGCCCGGTCCCCCTGCCCAGGCGGCGCACGCCCAAGCTGGTCAGCTCCCACGGGCGTCCGGTCAGCGAGCAGCGGTCCCGCCGCGACTCCGGGGACGACAATGCCTCGGCGAGTCTCGGCCGGGCGGAACCGGAGACGACGGCCTCACTGCCCGCCCGCCGCCGCGCCGACACACCGGTGAGGCGAGCCTCCGCCTCGGTGGACCGGATCGGCGGAGGCGACGCATCGCCCGCCGCTGGTGGACTGCCGGAGGAGCCGCCCGCCCTCTCGCGGCGCACCCGCCCGGCCGGGCTGACGGCCGGCGGCCCCGGGGAGACGAGCCCCGGCCGCACCACCGGCCCCGGCGAACCCGGACCCGGCACGGGGGCGCTGCCCCGACGGGTACGGCAGGCGAACCTCGCCCCGCAACTGAAGCAGAGCTCCGAGCGGCGTACCGAGGACTCGGCGGACCTCGTCGAACGAGACGCCGACGAGGTACGCAGCCGTATGGCCTCGCTCCAGCGTGGCTGGCAGCGCGGCCGCAAGGAGAACTCGAGGGGCGACGATGCCCGCGACGGCACAGCACAAGGAACGACTAAGGGGGACGGTCGATGACCGCACCGAAGGCGACCGACCACACCGCGACCAGCAAGGGGGAGCTGAACTGGCTCCTCGACGACCTCGTGGACCGGGTGGCAAGCATCCGCAAGGCCATCGTGCTCTCCGGGGACGGTCTGCCGACGGGCGTGTCCATGGACCTGACCCGGGAGGACAGCGAGCACCTGGCCGCCGTGGCCTCCGGCTTCCACAGCCTCGCCAAGGGCGTCGGCCGCCACTTCGAGGCGGGAAACGTCCGGCAGACGGTCGTCGAGCTGGACGAGGCGTTCCTGTTCGTGACGGCCGCCGGCGACGGCAGCTGCCTCGCCGTTCTGTCCGACGCCGACTCGGACGTGGGCCAGGTGGCGTACGAGATGACGCTTCTCGTCAAGCGGGTCGGTGTGCACCTGGGCACCGCTCCGCGCACCGATCTGTCCTCCGGTGGGTAGTGGGATGACATGAGCGGAGACGGTCAGGCAACAAGCCACTGGTTCGACGACGAGGCCGGACCGGTGGTCCGTCCGTACGCCATGACGCGGGGACGCACCAGCCACGCGGCCCAGCACCGCCTCGACCTGATCGCCACGGTCGCCACGGAACCCCATGTGGCGGATCCGGAGGCGGACCACACCCTGTCTCCCGAACACGTGGACATCGTCGAGCTGTGCCGCAACACACCGCAGTCGGTCGCCGAACTCGCCGCGGAGCTGGACCTCCCCGTGGGTGTGGTGCGGGTCCTCATCGGTGACCTCGTGGACGAGGCCTACATCCATGTGAAGCGTCCGGTGCCCCCGGCCGAGCTGCCGGACGAGAGTATTCTGCGCGACGTGATCAACGGCCTGCGGGCGCTGTGAACGGCGCGGAAGCGGGGTAGTGACGTGACAGGCTGGCAGTTCTGGGTCGACCGAGGCGGCACCTTCACCGACGTCGTCGCGCGGCGCCCGGACGGCCGCCTGATCACACACAAGCTGCTGTCCGACAACCCCGCGCGCTACGCCGACGCTGCCGTGGCCGGGGTCCGCGAACTGCTGGACGGCTCCCCGGACGCCATCGAGTCGGTCCGCATGGGCACCACCGTCGCCACCAACGCCCTGCTGGAACGCAAGGGTGAGCGCACCCTCCTGGTCATCACCCGCGGCTTCCGTGACGCCCTGCGTATCGCCTACCAGAACCGCCCGCACATCTTCGCCCGCCGCATCGAACTGCCCGAGCTGCTCTACGAGCGGGTCATCGAGGTCGACGAGCGCATCGCGGCCGACGGCACCGTCCTGCGCGCTCCCGACCTGGACGCTCTCGCCGACCCCCTCCAGCAGGCGTACGAGGACGGGATCCGGGCCGTCGCCGTGGTCTGCCTGCACAGCCATCTGCACCCCGCGCACGAACAGGCCGTGGGCGAGCTGGCCGCCCGGACCGGTTTCCCGCAGATCTCGCTGTCCAGCGAGGTCAGCCCGCTGATGAAGCTCGTCCCGCGCGGGGACACCGCCGTCGTCGACGCCTACTTGTCGCCCGTGCTGCGCCGTTACGTCCGGCACGTCGCCGACAAGCTCGAAGGCGTACGGCTGATGTTCATGCAGTCCAATGGCGGCCTCGCCGAGGCCGGGCAGTTCCGCGGCAAGGACGCCATCCTGTCCGGTCCCGCGGGCGGCATCGTGGGCATGGCCCGCATGTCCCAGCTCGCCGGCTTCGACCGCGTCATCGGCTTCGACATGGGCGGAACCTCGACCGACGTCTCGCATTTCGCGGGCGAGTACGAACGCGTCTTCACCACGCAGATCGCGGGCGTCCGGCTGCGGGCTCCCATGCTGGACATCCACACCGTGGCCGCCGGGGGCGGCTCGATCCTGCACTTCGACGGCTCCCGCTACCGTGTGGGCCCCGACTCGGCGGGCGCCGACCCGGGCCCCGCCTGCTACAGGGGCGGCGGCCCGCTCGCCGTCACCGACGCCAACGTCATGCTCGGCCGCATCCAGCCGGCGCACTTTCCCAAGGTCTTCGGCCCCGACGGCGACCAGCCCCTGGACGACGCACTCGTTCGCGAACGCTTCACCGCGCTCGCCCGCGAGATCCGCGAGAAGACCGGCGACGACCGCACCCCCGAGCAGGTCGCGGAGGGCTTCCTGCAGATCGCCGTCGCCAACATCGCCAATGCGGTGAAGCGGATCTCCGTGCAGAAGGGGCACGACGTCACCCGCTACGCCCTCACCACCTTCGGCGGTGCGGGCGGCCAGCACGCCTGCATGGTCGCCGACTCGCTGGGCATCCGCACCGTCCTCGTCCCGCCCATGGCCGGTGTCCTCTCCGCGCTCGGCATCGGCCTCGCCGACACCACGGCCATGCGGGAACAGTCCGTCGAAGTGCCCCTGGAGCCCGCCTGCATGCCGGGCGTCCTGAAGACCGCCGACGACCTGGAGGGCGCCGCCCGCGCGGAACTGCTCGCCGAGGACATCCCGCAGGAGCGCATCCGCGTCACCCGGCGCGCCCAACTCCGCTACGACGGAACGGACACCGCCCTCACCGTCGAGCTCACCGAGCCCGACGCCATGACACACGCATTCGAAGAACGTCATCGCGCCACGTACTCCTTCACGCTCGACCGCCCGATCGTCGTCGAGGCCCTCTCCGTGGAAGCCACCGGCATCACCCAACCCCCCGATCTCTCCGCCCTCGCCCCTTACGAGGCCGCCCGCTCAGGCCGCTCCGCCACCCCGGAGACCGTCCGTCTCCACACCGGCGGCGCCCTGCGGGACGTCCCCCTCCATCGCCGCGAGGACCTGCCTCCCGGCCACACCGTGACCGGCCCCGCGATCATCACTGAGGCCAGTGCGACGACCGTCGTGGACGACGGCTGGCGGGCCGCGGCGACCGACGACGGGCATCTGATCCTGGAACGCGTGGCGGTTACGCAGAGTTCCGATCTGGGCACGCAAGCCGATCCGGTTCTGCTCGAGGTCTTCAACAACCTCTTCATGTCCATCGCCGAGCAGATGGGCGCCCGACTGGAGTCGACGGCCCAGTCCGTCAACATCAAGGAACGCCTGGACTTCTCCTGCGCCCTGTTCGATCCGGACGGAAACCTGGTGGCCAACGCCCCGCACATCCCCGTCCACCTGGGTTCCATGGGCACCAGCGTCAAGGAGGTCATCCGCCGTCGCGGCTCCCGGATGCGACCGGGGGACACGTATGCGGTCAACGACCCGTACCACGGCGGCACGCACCTGCCGGACATCACCGTGATCACTCCGGTCTTCGACACGGAGGGTGACCGGATTCTCTTCTACGTCGCCTCTCGGGGCCACCACGCCGAGATCGGCGGCATCGCGCCGGGCTCCATGCCGGCGAACAGCCGCACGATCGAGGAGGAGGGCGTCCTCTTCGACAACTGGCTGCTCACCGAGAACGGCCGGCTCCGCGAGGAGGAGACCCACCGCCTGCTGACCGAGTCGCCGTACCCCTCCCGCAACCCCAGGACGAACCTGGCCGACCTGCGCGCCCAGATCGCGGCCAACCACAAGGGGGTCGACGAGGTCGCCCGCATGATCGAGGACTTCGGGCTCGACGTCGTCCAGGCCTACATGCGGCACGTCCAGGACAATGCCGAGGAGGCGGTGCGGCGGGTCATCGACGCACTGGACGACGGCGAGTACGCCTACGAGTGCGACTCCGGTGCCGTGATCCGGGTCCGGGTGCGGGTGGACCGGGCGAAGCGGTCGGCGACCATCGACTTCACCGGCACCTCCCCGCAGCTGGCCACCAACTTCAACGCGCCGTTCTCCGTGGTCAACGCCGCCGTCCTCTACGTCTTCCGCACCCTGGTCGCCGACGACATCCCGCTCAACGACGGCTGTCTGCGCCCGCTGCGCATCGTTGTGCCGCCCGGCTCGATGCTCAGCCCGGAGCCGCCGGCCGCGGTCGTCGCGGGCAACGTGGAGACCTCCCAGGCGATCACCGGCGCGCTGTACGCGGCGCTCGGCGTCCAGGCCGAGGGTTCCGGGACGATGAACAACGTGACCTTCGGCAACGAACGCCACCAGTACTACGAGACGGTCGCCTCCGGCTCCGGCGCGGGCGACAGCTTCCCGGGGGCGAGCGTCGTCCAGACCCACATGACCAACTCCCGCCTCACCGACCCCGAAATCCTCGAATGGCGGCTGCCGGTCCGGCTGGAGGAGTTCGCGATCAGGCACGGCAGCGGTGGCGCCGGACGACGGCGCGGCGGCGACGGCGCGGTGCGCCGCATCCGCTTCCTGGAGGCCATGACCGTTTCCACGCTGTCCCAGCATCGCCGCGTCCCGCCGTACGGCATGGCGGGCGGCGAGCCCGGCGGGCTGGGTGCCAACCGCGTGGAGCGTGCGGACGGCACGGTCGTCCGACTCGGGGGAAGCGATTCGGCGGACGCCGTCCCCGGCGACGTACTCGTCATCGAAACCCCCGGCGGCGGAGGCTACGGCCCACCGTCACCCGACCCCCATCAAGCAGGAGAAGAGATCGATGATCTTCGGGCGTTCTGAGCGCGGCAAGCCCCCGGTCGAGCCCGTCACGCTCAAGATCCTGGTGGCCGGCGGCTTCGGCGTGGGCAAGACCACCCTGGTCGGTGCGGTCAGCGAGATCAGGCCGCTGCGCACCGAGGAACTGCTCACCGAGGCCGGGCGCCCGGTCGACGACACCAGCGGCGTGGAGGGCAAGCACACCACCACGGTGGCCATGGACTTCGGCCGTATCACGCTGCGCGAGGACCTGGTGCTGTACCTGTTCGGGACGCCCGGTCAGGAACGGTTCTGGTTCATGTGGGACGAGCTGTCCGAGGGGGCGCTCGGCGCCGTGGTGCTGGCCGACACGCGCCGTCTGGAGGACTGCTTCGCCGCCGTCGACTACTTCGAGCGGCGCGCCATTCCCTTCATCGTCGGTGTCAACTGCTTCGAGGGAGCCGCGCGGTACCCGGAGGAGGACGTCCGTCAGGCCCTCGACCTGGACGACGACGTACCACTGGTGCTGTGCGACGCCCGCGACCGCGAGTCGGTGAAGGAGATCCTCATCGGCGTCGTCGAACACGCCATGGCGTACGCGGCCGACCGACGTCAGACCGTCACCACCTGACCCACGCGCACGGCCCGTACCCCCGCCGACCGGGGTACGGGCCGCGTCCCGTGGCACGCGGCACGCGCGCGTGTGGGTCCAGCTGTCGCCCCTTTAGCTGTCGCCGTCCTCCAGCCAGCCGAAGCTCTTCTCCACGGCCTTCTTCCAGTTGCGGTACTCGCGGTCACGGACCGAGGACTCCATGGCCGGAGTCCACTCGGCGTCCTCCTGCCAGTGCGACTTCAGTTCGTCGAGGTCGTTCCAGACGCCGGTGGCGAGCCCGGCCGCGTAGGCGGCGCCCAGGCAGGTGGTCTCGGAGACCTTCGGACGGATCACCGGCACGTCGAGCACGTCGGCCTGGTGCTGCATGAGGAGGTTGTTCTTCGTCATGCCGCCGTCCACCTTCAGGGTGGTGAGCTCCACCCCGGAGTCCTGGTACATGGCGTCCACGACCTCGCGCGTCTGCCAGCTTGTCGCCTCCAGCACGGCCCGCGCGAGGTGTGCCTTCGTGACGTACCGCGTCAGACCGGTGATGACCCCGCGCGCGTCCGCGCGCCAGTACGGCGCGAACAGTCCCGAGAACGCGGGCACGATGTAGGCGCCTCCGTTGTCCTCGGCGCTCGCCGCCAGCGGCTCGATCTCGTCCGCGGTACGGATGATGCCGAGCTGGTCGCGGAACCACTGCACCAGCGCGCCCGTGATGGCGATCGCGCCCTCCAGGCAGTACACCGGCGCCTCACTGCCGATCTTGTAGCCCATGGTGGTGAGCAGGCCGCTCTTGGACGGCACGGGCCGGTTGCCCGTGTTGAGGAGCAGGAAGCTGCCGGTGCCGTACGTGTTCTTGGCGTCGCCCACGTCATAGCACGCCTGTCCGAAAACGGCCGCCTGCTGGTCGCCCAGGGCGGACGCGACGGGCACTCCGGCGAGCTGGCCGACGGCGGTGCCGTACACCTCGGAGGAGGACCTGATCTCGGGCAGGATCGCTTCGGGCACGTTCATGGCGGACAGGATGGACTGGTCCCACTGCAGGGTCGCCAGGTTCATCAGCATGGTGCGTCCGGCGTTGGTGACGTCGGTGACGTGCTGACCGCCGTCGGTGCCGCCGGTGAGGTTCCAGATGAGCCACGAGTCGATGGTGCCGAAGGCGATCTCGCCACGCTCGGCGCGGTCCCGCAGCCCGGGCACGTTGTCCAGCAGCCACGCCGCCTTGGGTCCGGAGAAGTAGCTGGCGAGCGGCAGACCGGTCTGCTCGCGGAAACGGTCCTGCCCGTCGGAGCCGCCCAGCTCACTGCACAACGCCGAGGTGCGCGTGTCCTGCCAGACGATCGCGTTGTGGACGGGCTTGCCCGTGGCACGGTCCCACAGGACGGTCGTCTCGCGCTGATTGGTGATGCCGAGCGCACTGAGCTGGTCGGCGCGCAGCCCGGCCTTGGCGATCGCGCCCGCGACCACCGCCTGCACCCTGGACCAGATCTCGGTGGCGTCGTGCTCCACCCAGCCCGGCTTGGGGAAGATCTGGCGGTGCTCGCGCTGGTCGACGGCGACGATCGCGCCGCCGTGGTCGAAGATGATGCAGCGGCTCGACGTGGTGCCCTGGTCGATTGCGGCCACGTACTTCTCGGCGTTGTCCGTCATGGCTACCCCTTGGTGGCGAGGTCAGAAGGCTGCTTTGTAGATGACGCCCGCGAGCGCCCCTCCGATCAGTGGGCCGACGACCGGGATCCAGGCGTAGCCCCAGTCGGAGGAGCCCTTGTTCGGGATCGGCAGGAAGGTGTGGACGATGCGCGGGCCCAGGTCGCGCGTCGGGTTGATCGCGTAACCAGTGGGCCCGCCCAGCGACAGACCGATGCCGACGACCAGCAGGGAGACGACCAGCACCGTGGTGCCGGACTCGCCGAGCCCCTTCGTCAGTCCGAAGGCGAGGATCGGCAGGACAAGCGCGATCGTTGCGATGATCTCCGTAATCAGGTTGGCGATTGGGTTTCGGATCTCCGGGATGGTGGAGAAGATACCGAGAGTGGGGACCGGTTCATCCGCTGTGCCCTCGGTGGTACCAGTTTGGCTCACATTGGCTCGAAACTGCGCGAGATAAACGAGGTAGGTGAGGACGGCGCCCAGCATCGCGCCGACGAACTGCCCCAGGAGATAGACCCAGACCTTGTCCCATTTCCCGGTGTCCACGGCGATGCCGATGGTGACGGCCGGATTGAGATGTCCGCCGGACAGGGGAGCGGCGGTGTAGGCACCGGCGAGCACGCCGAAACCCCAGCCGAACGCGATCACGGTCCAGCCGGCGGCGCGGGCCTTGGAGTATCTGAGGGTCACTGCGGCGCAGACTCCCGCGCCGAACAGGATCAGGATCGCCGTGCCGATGATCTCGCCGACGAATATGTCTCCGTTGCTCATGGCGGCTCCTAGGCCCCGGCCGGGGCTCGGCCCCGGTGCTCCCTGCGAGGTGCGTTTCCCATGGCGTCTTGGGCCGAAGGCAGGGAGATTCCGCGCCCCGCCCGGCGTCCGTGACGAGCGTGCCGTCGCAGCCGAATCGCCCGTGGGGGGAGAGGCGGGATGCAGGCGGGGCCCGCACCGCGCCGCCTGGAACGCCGAGATGTACGGCGACGTCGACTGACACGGGAAGTGTTCACCTGCATACAGAGAGCGTCAAGGTCGCCGACGGCAACGATGACGGCGGGCCGCAGCGCCGGTGGACAAGCGGTTCGGCGCGATCCGGGGGAGTGGCCCAAGGGCCTTGCGGTTCGCGGCTCACCCGGCCTGCGCGGTCGCAGCCGCCGAGCCGCGGCGGATCTCGTGGCCGGGCAGCCCCGCTCGACCGAGGACCCAGCTGGCCCCGTGGAGTGCCTTCGCGGCCTTCTTCAGCGGTGCCAGACAGGCGGCCGCCTGGCGGTGGTCGGTCACGCTGCCCGGCGCGCACACGACCGTGGCCAGCGACAACGTGACGGGCCGGCCACCCGCCGACCAGGGCGCGTCCAACACCGAGGCCACCAGTGGATCGAGTCCTTCCGGATCCGCCAGCACCAGGAAGTCGTCCCCGCCGATGTGTCCCACCTGCATCGATCCGGTGGCGGCACGCTGCAGTGCCCGCCCGACCGACCGGATCAGCTCGTCGCCTGCGGCGAAGCCGGCGCCGTCGTTGACCTGCTTGAAGTGGTCGACATCCAGCCAGCTCAGCGCGATCGTCCGCCCGGCCGCGATCCGCCGGTCCACCTCACCCGTGATCATGTCCGAGCCGGGCAGCCGCGTCAGCGGATTGAGTGCCGCCGCCTCCTCCACCCGCGACTCGGCCAGTGCCCGTACGAGATCGGCCAGGCGTACGACGCCCACGCACCGGCCGCGCTGGTCGACGACCGCCACGTCGTCCGACGTACGGTCGCGCGCCCCGACCGCGACCACGTCCAGGACCTCCCAGGCGGTGGCGCCGATACAGACCGTGCGCGGCGGATCGCCCAGCTTGGCGGCGGGACGGTCGGCGTACAGGGCGTGCCCGTAGCGCCCGGACATCGACAGCAGGAAGCGCGATCGGTGCACCGACCGGACCGGAATGCCGTACTGGTCCACGAGCAGGACCCCGGACACCTCGGGCGACCCGGTCAGCAACGCCCGCACCTGGCCCGCGGAGGCGTTGGCGGGCAGCAGCGCCGCCGGCCGCAGGAACTCCCGCACCGACGGCCCCGAGCGCGGTGCCGGCACGATCTCGGGGTAGCGCGGCGGAACGTATACGTCCACCGCCGGCAGCCTGGCCGGCGGCGCGAACAGCTCGCCCTGCGCAAGCTGCGCCCCGGCCGACTGCGCGAGGGCACACTGCCGCTCCGTCTCGACGCCCTCCACGGCCAGCAGTGCACCCATCTGCTCGCACAGAGTTCTCATGGCCCGTATGGCCGCGGGCCGCGCCAGCAGTGCGCCGTCGAGCTTCACCAGGTCGGGTGCGAGATCGGCGAGCAGCCGCAGGGGTATGTCCCCCTCCCCGACCCCGTCCGCGCTGACCCGGAACCCGTGCCCGCGCAGCGCGGTCGCGGCCTCCAGCAGGGCATGCTGCGGCACATGCGTGTACGGCGGGACGACGTCGATCGTGACCTCCCAGGGCATCCGCCCCGCCTGCCGCACGGCGTCATGCAACGTGTCGAGGCCGCCGAGGTCGGCGAGAGTGGCGGCGAAGACGTTCACGTGCAGCGGCAGCAGCGTCTCCTTACGGGTCGCCGCGCGGAACGCCAGCACGGCCAGTCGGCCGTCGAGTTGGGGGTCGCGGCGGGCCTCGGCCAGGACGTCGCCGGACTCCGGGCGGGCGAGGACCTCCAGCGCCGTGACCCCACCGGTGGTCAGATTGACCACCGGCTGGAAGGCGAAGCGGAGAGTATCCGACCAGGACTTCACGGGAGCATGATGGCGCCGTCCGAGGCCGCCCTGGTTCAGTTCATAAGACGTTCACACAGGATTATTGAGCGATCACGGAGCGTATGGAAAGGGGTCTTGACCGCGGCCGCACGCCGACCAACCGACGGTCCTGAACGGTCGCACGCCGAGCCCCACCGGCCGTCCGTGACGGTCGCACGCCGAGCCCCACCGGCCGCCTCGCGAACCGCGGGTCACCTCCCCGTCGGGGCTCCTCTCACCGCACCGCCACCACTGCCGAGCCGTGCCCGAACAGCCCCTGATTCGCCGTGATGCCCACGCGCGCCCCGGCGACCTGCCGCGCACCCGCCTGCCCCCGTAACTGCCACGTCAGCTCGCACACCTGGGCGATCGCCTGTGCCGGCACCGCCTCCCCGAAGGAGGCCAGCCCGCCGCTCGCGTTCACGGGTATGCGGCCGCCGGGGGCCGTTGCGCCCTCCCGCAGCAGCTTGGCACCCTCACCCTGGCGGCACAGGCCCAGATCCTCGTACCACTCCAGCTCCAGGGCGGTGGACAGGTCGTAGACCTCGGCGAGGGACAGGTCCTGCGGGCCGACACCCGCCTCTTCGTACGCCGCCCGGGCGATGGCGGCCCTGAAGCTGTCCTCGGCCGGCTCCACCGCGACGGCGGAGTCCGTCGCGATGTCCGGCAGGTCCAGCACGGTGTTGGGGAAGCGCGGGGTCACCGTGGACACCGCGCGGATCCGCACCGGCTGCGCAGCGCCGCGTCGGCGGGCGAACTCCATGCTGGACAGCACCAGCGCTGCTCCGCCGTCCGAGGTGGCGCAGATGTCCAGCAGCCGCAGCGGATCCGCGACGACCGCGGAGGCCGCGACCTCCTCGGCGGTGACACGTCTGCGGTAGCGGGCGTTCGGATTCAGCGCTCCCAGGGCGGCGTTCTTCACCTTGACCTGCGCGAAGTCGTCCAGAGTGTCGCCGTGCACCGCCATCCGTCGCCTGGCGTACAGGCCGAAGTAGGCCGGATTCGTGGCGCCGAGGATCCTGAAGCGGAGCCAGTCCGGATCGTCGGGCCGGTCCCCGCCGGCCGGCCGGAAGAACCCCTTGGGGGCCGCGTCCGCGCCCACGACGAGCACCACGTCCGCGAGGCCGGCGAGGATCTGCGCCCGTGCGGTGGCCACGGCCTGCGCCCCGGACGCGCACGCCGCGTACACGCTCGCGACCCGCGCTCCCTGCCAACCGAGTGCTTTCGCGAAGCTCGCGCCCGCCACATAGCCCGGGTAGCCACCCCGCACGGTGTCCGCCCCGACGACCGAGCCGATCTCCCGCCAGGACAGCCCGGCATCGCAGAGCGCCGCGCGGGCCGCCGTCGCCCCGTACTCGACGAAGGTGCGGCCCCACTTGCCCCACGGGTGCATGCCCGCGCCCAGCACCGCCACCTCCGCCGTCATGCTGTCACCCCAGTCGGCCGCCACTTCCACGTCGTCCAGGTCGTCTCGGCGTCCTCATGCAGCACGCCGGGGACGACCTCCACCTCCATGCCCACGGCCAGATCGGCGACGGTGACCCCGTCGGCCGCCTGGCCGAGAACCACGATGCGCTCCGGTTCCAGCTCCACAGCGATCAACGCGTACGGCTCCCAGGGAAGTTCCGGGTCGCTCACATACGGTGACGGCGGCCGGTACCGGCTGTCCGTGTACGACCACACGCGCCCGCGCCGGGACAACGGGACCTCCACCAGACCGCCCCCTGGGCAACCGGGATTGCGGCAGTGGCCGTCCTCGCGCGGGAAGAACACGGACGCGCAGGCGGAACACCGCGTGCCCAGGAGCCGGAAGGCGTCCCCCGCCCCGGTGAACCACCCGGCAACCACTGGAGTGCGTGTGCGCGACAAGGTCCCTCCCCGGCATCGGAAACCTGACGATGCGTCAGAAGTGTGCCACGGGCGGGGAGAAAAGGGCAGGCCTCCGGGGCGGCGGTCGCTGCGGTGCGGACGCAGCCCTGGCATGCGAGCCTGACGGAAGACGGCGTTCCTCTGATCGGATACAGTCCGCGCGTGTCCGAAAATCAGCACCCTTCAGCCAACTCCATACCGGGCTCTCACTGTTCCGGCTGCGGAGCGCCCTATGGAGAGGGCATCTCCGGCTGGCCCCGCACCTGCTCGGCCTGCGGCGCCGTGGCCTACCGCAATCCGCTGCCGGTTGCCGTGGCCCTCCAGCCGGTGTACGACACGAAGGGCACCGCCCTGGTCGTCATCACCCGCACCGTCGCTCCCGCGCGCGGGGGCACGGCTCTGCCGGGCGGGTACGTCGACGACCGCGAGGACTGGCGGCAGGCCGTCGTCCGCGAGCTCAGGGAGGAGACGGGCATCGACGCGTTGAGTCGCGACGTGCGGCTCGTGGACGCGATGAGCTCCCCCGACGGCCATCTGCTGCTGTTCGGCCTGCTCCCGGAGCGCCCGGCCGAGGGCCTGCCGCAGTCCACCGCCACGGACGAGACGGAGGGCTGGCACCTGCTGCGCAGGCCGGAGGGGCTGGCCTTCCCGCTGCACACACTGGCCGTGCGCGCGTGGTTCGAGGGCCGCTACCTCTGAGTCAGAGCTCGTCCAGCCCGCGTATCCGCACCGGGTGGGACGGCGCGCCCACGCCGTCCTCCCGCTCGCGCTCGACGATCACCTTGTCGTCCTCCCAGCGGGCGGCATAGCGCTCGATCTCCGGCTCTTCCCAACCGTCGCCCGCGTCCTGCACCACAACTCCGCTGCCGGTACGCCCCCGGGCGGGTGCCCACACCTCCAGCTCCAGCCCACCGTCCTTGCCGCGCACCGGGATCACGGCGCCGGCGCGCGCGAACACGGGAATCCGTGCCAGGGGCGCGTCGACCAGCACCTGCCCGGGCCCCTCGTACGTCCGTCCCGTCGCGGTGTCGTACCAGCGGCCCCGTGGCAGCTGCACCGCCCGCCGGTCCGCGCCGCGGTCGAGCACCGGTGCCACCAGAAGGCCGTCACCGAGCAGGAAGGTGTCCTCGCAGTCCCGCAGGGCACGGTCCTCGGGCGTGCGCCACCACGCCGGACGCACGTACGGCGCACCCGTGCGCCGTGCCAGATGCGCCAGCGTCACGAAGTACGGCAGCAGACGCCGACGCCCGGCCAGTGCCACGCGCGCGTGGTCGAGCACGTCCGGTCCGAACTCCCACGGCTCCCGGCGCCCCGCCCGCAGACTCGCGTGCGTCCGGAACAGCGGCAGATACGACGCGAGCTGGAACCAGCGCAGGTACAGCTCCGGTGAGGGGCTCCCGTCGAACCCGCCCACGTCGGGCCCCGAGTACGGCACTCCGCACAGTCCGAGCCCCAGCACCAGCGACAGCGACGCCCGCAGCCCCGGCCAGCCGGTGGCCACATCCCCCGACCACGTCCCGCCGTAGCGCTGCATCCCCGCCCACCCCGACCGGGAGAACACGAACGGCCGCTCCTGCGGCACCAGATGGCGTACTCCCTCGTAGCCCGCCTTGGCCATGCACAGGGCGTACACGTTGTGCGCCTCGCGATGGTCGCCGCCCCGTCCCTCCAGAGCGTGGCGCGCCGACCGGGGCAGGGTCGTCTCGCCGAAGGCGGTGAAGGAGGTGGGCTCGTTCATGTCGTGCCAGAAGCCCGCGAACCCCTGCTCGAGCCGCTCCTCGTACAGTCCGCCCCACCACTGCCGCACGCGCGCGTGCGTGAAGTCCGGGAAGACCGCCTCCCCGGGCCACACCACGCCCCGCACGACCTGCCCCGAGGAGTCCCGCACGAAGGCGTCCTCGGCCGCCCCGGTGTCGTAGACGGGGTTGCCCGAAGCGGCCTTCACCGCCGGGTCGACGATCGACACCAGCCGGATCCCGTCCCGGTGCAGCTCCTTGGCGAGCTCCGGCAGCTTCGCAAAGCGCTCTTGGTCGACCGTGAACACCTGGTGCGCGTCGTAGTGGTCGATGTCCAGGTGGACGGCGTCCAGCGGCAGGCCGCGCTCCTGGTAGCCGGCGACGATCCGCCGCACCTCCCGCTCGGACCCGAACCCCCACCGCGCGTGATGGTGGCCCAGGGCCCACGCCGGCGGCAGCGCGGCCGCACCGGTCAGCGAGGCCCAGGTGCGCAGCACGCGCGCGGGTGTGCCGACGACGACCCAGCACCGCAGCGGGCCGCCGTCCATCCGCAGCTCGGTCCTCCCGGACTGGTCGTGACCGGAGCCGGCGCCCTCCTCGCCCTCCCGGAGCGTGACCCGGCCGTCCCACGAGTTGTCGTGGAACACCAGGTGGGTGCCGGCGTCCGCCACGACCAGCTGGACCGGCATGGTCACATAGAGCGGGTCGTCGCCCGGCGCGAACGCATGCCCGGGATCGGTGTTCCACAGGCGGTACGTGCCGTCGCGCAGCCGGGGCCCCGAGGAGCGTCCGCCCAGGCCGAAGAAACGCGCGTCCGCCGCGACCTCCGTCCGCTGCAGCCAGCGCGCCGGGCCCCCACCGACCGGCTCCCACCACCGGGGCGGCAGATCGCGGCGCAGGGGCACGCCCCCGGGCGTGCACACCTCGACCGCGCCGTGCCGCGAGACGGTGACCGTGACCCGCTCTGCCACCACCCGCCAGCCGCCGTCCTTGTCCGGCTCCAGCACCGCGCGGGGGTCCGGTTCGGGACACCGGCCCGCGAGCGCGTACGACGGCTCGGGGGCGGCGCCGTCCCAGCCCCAGAACACGGCCCCGGTCACGGTGACGGTGATGCGCAGCTGTGACCGGCTGAACCGCACCACACCGCCTCCCGGTCCGGGCTCCACGTCCCGCACCGTGCCGGGCACCCGCGCGCGTTCGGCCCCCCGCGGCGGCAGCCCCTTGGCGTCGGTGCGCCGCCTGCGCCACGCGGCCCGTACGGTGCGCACCCCCTGGGCTGCCCCCGCCGAACCGACCGCCTTCACCGAACGCACCAGGTCACGACCGTCCATACTGCTCACCCTGCCACTGACCGCACCGTCCGCGCGTGTCGTTCAACTGCCGTTCACCCGTGCCGGGGCCACATCTTCACGACACGGACTATGTGGGGGGCACCCTGGTGCAGAAGTCGATCACATGGCATCGTCCGTGTCAGCCGCGTCACGCGCACACCCCGCACGTGCGCGACCGACGCTCACGACGCGCACAGTCCAGGAGCCGCCCCCATGTCGACCGCGAACCCCCTGCCGCTCTGGCAGCCCGAGCCGGAGCGCATCGCCCAGGCACAGATCACCAGGTTCCAGGCCTGGGCCGCCGAGCACCACGGAGCGCCGTCCGAGGGCGGTTACGCGGCCCTGCACCGCTGGTCCGTCGACGAGCTGGACACTTTCTGGCAGGCCGTGACGGAGTGGTTCGACGTGCACTTCTCCACTCCGTACCAACGCGTACTGGGCGACCGCCGGATGCCGGGCGCCGCATGGTTCCCCGGGGCGACCCTGAACTACGCCGAACACGCCCTGCGCGCGGCCGCGACCCGCGCGGACGAACCGGCGCTGCTGTACGTCGACGAGACGCACGAACCGCGGCCCGTGACCTGGGCCGAGCTGCGCCGCCAGGTGGGCTCCCTGGCCGCCGAGCTGCGCGCCCTCGGCGTCCGCCCGGGAGACCGCGTCAGCGGCTACCTGCCGAACGTCCCGCAGGCCGTCGTCGCCCTTCTGGCCACGGCCGCGGTCGGCGCCGTGTGGACGTCCTGTGCTCCCGACTTCGGCGCCCGCAGCGTCCTGGACCGCTTCCAGCAGGTCGAGCCGGTCGTCCTGTTCACCGTCGACGGCTACCGCTACGGCGGCAAGGAGCACGACCGCCGCGACACCGTCGCCGAGCTGCGCCGCGAACTGCCCACCCTGCGTGCGGTCGTCCACATCCCCCTCCTGGGGACCCCGGCCCCCGAAGGTGCCCTGGAGTGGTCGGCGCTCACCTCCGCCGACGTGGCACCCGACTTCGAACAGGTCCCCTTCGACCATCCCCTGTGGGTGCTGTACTCCTCCGGCACGACAGGCCTGCCCAAGGCCATCGTCCAGTCCCAGGGCGGGATCCTGGTGGAGCACCTCAAGCAACTCGGCCTGCACTGTGATCTCGGCCCCGAGGACCGGTTCTTCTGGTACACGTCGACCGGGTGGATGATGTGGAACTTCCTCGTCTCCGGCCTGCTGACCGGCACGACGATCGTGCTGTACGACGGCAGTCCCGGCCACCCGGACACCGGCGCCCAGTGGCGAGTCGCCGAGCGCACGGGAGCCACCCTGTTCGGCACCTCCGCCGCGTACGTCATGGCCTGCCGCAAGGCCGGCGTGCACCCCTCCCGGGACTTCGACCTGTCCAGGGTGCAGTGCGTCGCCACCACCGGATCGCCCCTTCCGCCCGACGGATTCCGCTGGCTGCACGACGAGGTCCGCGACAACCTGTGGATCGCCTCCGTCAGCGGCGGCACCGACGTGTGTTCCTGCTTCGCAGGAGCCGTCCCCACCCTGCCGGTGCACATCGGCGAGCTTCAGGCACCCTGTCTGGGAACCGATCTGCAGTCCTGGGACCCGAGTGGAACGCCCGTGATCGACGAAGTCGGCGAACTGGTGGTCACCAACCCCATGCCGTCGATGCCGATCCACTTCTGGAACGATCCCGACGGCAGCCGCTACCACGAAAGCTACTTCGCCGTGTATCCCGGCGTGTGGCGCCACGGTGACTGGATCACCCTCACCTCCCGCGGCTCGGTGATCATCCACGGTCGCTCCGACTCCACGCTCAACCGTCAGGGCGTGCGCATGGGGTCGGCCGACATCTACGAAGCCGTCGAACGGCTTCCGGAGATCAAGGAGTCCCTCGTCATCGGCATCGAACAGCCCGACGGCGGGTACTGGATGCCGCTCTTCGTGCACCTGATCCCCGGGGCCGTCCTGGATGCGGACCTCGAGCACCGCATCAAGCGGACCATCCGCGAACAGCTCTCCCCGCGCCACGTCCCCGACGAGATCATCGAGGTGCCCGGCGTACCGCACACCCTCACCGGAAAGCGCATCGAGGTCCCGGTCAAGCGCCTCCTCCAGGGCACGCCTCTGGAGAAGGCGGTCAACCCCGGTTCGATCGACAACCTCGACCTGCTGAGCTTCTACGAGGACCTGGCCCGCAAGCGCGCCTGAGGGCGCACCCGCTCAGCCGCCGTAGGTCGCCTCGGACTCGCCCAGCACCGCCGCGAAGTCCGAGGCCAGCCGGGCCGCGTCGGCCGGCTCCAGCTCGGCGACGGAGATCCTGACACCCGGCTCCGACGCCAGCCGGAAGCGGGCTCCGGCCGCCACCCACCAGCCGTACGACCGCAACCCGTTCACCACGGCGGACTCGTCCGTCACCGGCACCCACACGTTCATCCCGCTCGCGCCGTGTGCCCTGAGGCCCCTGGCCTCCAGCTCCCTCAGGAGGGCAGTTCGCCGCTGCCCGTACGTCTCGCGGGCGTGTGACACCAACGCGCGCGTGTCGTCGTCCTTCATCAGGCCGTACACCGTCTCCTGGAGCAGGTGGCTGACCCAGCCGGACGTCAGCAGCAGCCGCCCGTCGTGCCGGGCCAGCGTGGTGGCGTCACAGGCTGCCGCGGACCAGCGCAGGTCGGCGCCGAGGAACTTGCTCACCGTCCGCACATGGACCCATCGCGTCAGACCGCCGGAGGTGAGCGTCCGCAGAGGCACGTCCGCCACCGCGGAGGCATGGTCGTTCTCCACGACCAGTACGTCGGGCGCCTCGCCCAGCACCTGGGTCAGCGCGTCGCGGCGCTCCGTGGAGAAGCACCCGCCGAGCGGATTCTGCGCCCGCGGACTGCACACCACCGCCCGCACCCCCGCGCGGAGTGCCCGACGCAACGCGTCGGGCCGCAGACCCTCGTCGTCCACGGCGACCGGAACGCTGCGCAGCCCAAGGGCGGTCACCAGGTCGAGCAGATGGTGGTAGCCGGGGTCCTCCATCGCGACGGCGTCGCCCGGACGCAGTTCCACGGAAAGCAGCCGTCCGATCAGGTCCAGCGCACCGTGCGCGAACGTCACGTGCTCCACCGGCACACCGTCCGGTCGCAACCAGTCGCGCACCGCCTCCTCCAACCGCGCCAGCCTGGGCGTGGAGCGATGGGACCGTGCACCGGCGGACAGGACGGAGCGCGGCACCAGGGTGGGCAGCAGTCCGGGATCGGGGTGCCCACCGGCCAGGTCCCGCAGCCCCGCCGGAACCCTGGGCGGCCGTCGTGAGGCCACCGCCGGGGCGGGCGCCACCACCGTGCCGCCCCGCCCGCGGGTGACCACGATGCCGCGTCCGCGGAGGTCCTTGTACGCGGTCGCCACCGTCCCCGGGCTCACTCCCAACTCGTCCGCGAGCCGGCGCACCGGCGGCAGTGCCGTCCCCGGGGCCAACGCACCCTCTGCCACGCCCCGTTCGACGGACGCGGCAATTGCCTTGGCCGTCGAACCACTGATCCCATATTGTGTTGCCACGTTGATCATTATGTATCAATACATAACGCGAAGCTAGGGGGAGCAGAGCAATGAGCATCACGCGCCGAACGGCCGCAGCGGCGGGACGAATACCCGGAGGACGTGACGGCCGCAGAATGCTCGTCATCGCCCTCGTCGACCGCACCGGCAGCGGACTGTGGGCCTCCGTCTCGGTCCTCTACTTCACCTATGTCTCCGGCCTCTCCGTCGCCCAGGTCGGCACCCTCGCCGCCGTCGCCGGAGCCGTGGGAATCGCCGGCGCACCGGTCGGCGGCCGCATCGCGGACCGGCTCCCGCTCACTCGTGTGCTGATCGCCCTGCAACTCCTGCGCGCCCTGGCCTCCTTCGCCCTCCTGACCACCGACAACTACGCCCTGCTCCTGGCCTTCTCGGCACTGGGCGGCCTCGCGGACCGTGCTGCCGGCGTCCTGACCAAGCTGTACGCCACCCGCGTCTCCGGCCCCGACCGGGTCCGCTACCAGGCGGTGAACCGGACCGTCGCCAACGCCGGCTGGGCCCTGGGCGGACTCGTTGCCGCGGCCGCTCTCGCCCTGGGCACCACGGCGGCCTACCGATGGCTGCTGGCCGGCGACTCCCTCTCCTTCGTGGCCGCCGCCGTGCTCACCGTGCGCTGCGGCGAACCCGCGTCGTCCTCGCGCAAGGTCACCGGCTCCGAAACCCGGGCAGCCCGCACCGAACCGGCGAACCCCTGGCGCGACCGCACCTACCTCGCCTACGTGGCGACCGAGACCGTCCTCTTCCTGGATGATGCAGTCTTCAAGGTCGGCCTGCCACTGTGGATCGCCGACGCGAGCACCGCACCGCACGGCCTCGCCCCCCTGCTGATGGTGCTCAACAACGTGATGGTGGTCGGCCTCCAGGTGCCACTGGCCCGCTTCGGCGCCACCACCGCGGCCGCCCGTACCCTCCTGCTCCCGCTCTCCGTCGCATTCGCGGCAGGCGGCGTCACCATGGCCCTCTCCGCCACCCGCGGCCCCGTCGGCGCCACCCTGCTCCTGACCGCCTCGGCCGCCGCCTTCACCCTGGCCGAAATGCTCCACGCCACCGTCTCCTGGGAGCTCTCCGTCGCCCTCGCCCCGGACACCGCACTGGGCGCATACCTCGGCGTCCACGGACTCGCGCAGTCCGCACAACGCAGCATCGGACCCCTCGCGGTCACCGCCGCCATCGCGACCGGCCCTGTCGGCTGGACGGTTTTCGGCGCCGGCATCGCCGCGACCTGCCTGATCCAGCACCGGCTCGTCCGCGACCGCCTCACCCGGACCCCGTTGTCAGTGCCGCCGGTTACTGTGAGTGAGCATTGATCGACTGTGCACACAGGGGGAAACATGGCCTACACCGACCAGCAGACCATGCGCCGCGTCCTTCGCCAGGAAGTCGCCGGCATCATCGGCCTGCTCACCGACGAGCAGGACTTCCGCGCCATGCGGCGCTACCGCAGCTTCGCCTTCGACGACCACACCACCTACCTCCAACAGGTCGAAGCACTGCTGAAGAGCCGGTCCGCCGAGGGCAGCCACACCACAGTGGCCCTCTTCGACCCGGAGGAGTATGCCGAGTACTGCGCGGACACCGGTCTCGACCCCGACATCCCGTCCAGCCGCACCCGTTTCACCGCCGAACTCGCGAGCTCAGGTCCCACCGTCCCCTATGACGGGCGACCCCTCGCCGAGTTGGTGCCCGACCTCGTCGACGAGGCAGTCCGCCACGCCACCTGGGAGTACGCATCCACGCTCCTGGCTCGGCTCGGCCCCTGCGCAACCTGCGGCGAGGACATCGGCCGCGCCGCCTTCACCCGCGCATCGGACCTCCTCACCCGCATCCTCGACACAGCCCCGCCAGGCAACCGGCACATGGTGTGCAGCGTCTCCGGTCCCCCGGAAACACTCGTGGCCGTGCTGCACGCGGACGAGGACGAGAACGGCGACACCCGGCTCGACGAGGCGGAAGCCCTCGAATTCACCACGGTCCTCGCCCTCGGGATCGCCACCCGGGGCGCCGGCGGGCTCGTCATGCGCACCACCGCTCCCGGCATCCCGGACCGCGTCTACGGCTGGCGCCTGCGCGGCGACGGACTTGCACCCCTCACGGCGGGAGAGGTCTTCGACGCCTACTGCACCGACATCGAATCCGGCGACCTCATCTCCCCGGAATCGGGCGTCGACTACTGCGAGCCGCCGGACCTGGGAGGGAAGGGACCGGCGACGGGGCACCACCACTGAGCAGAGGGACCAGAACTGGGCAGGGGCACCGGCACTGAGCAGGCGCGGTCACCTTCGCCCAGGTCGTGTGAGGGACAAGGGTTCCCAACGCATGAGGGGCGCCCCAGGTGGAGCGCCCCTCGATGCACGGCCGATGCCCGGTCCGGCTATTCGCCGGACAGCACCGCCTGAGCAGCGTCGCGCGCCTCGTCCGCACTGTCCGCGGCCCGCGCCGCGGCGGCCGCCCGCTCACACTGCGCCAGCGTGTACTTGGCCAGCGTCGCCCGGACGTAGGGAAGCGACGCGGCACCCATGGACAGGGAGGTGACACCCAGACCGGTCAGCACACAGGCGAGCAGCGGGTCGGACGCGGCCTCGCCGCAGACACCACAGCTCTTGCCCTCGGCCTTCGCCGCCTCGGCGGCCATCGCGACCAGGTCGAGCAGCGCCGGCTGCCACGGATCCTGGAGGCGGGACACCGCGCCCACCTGACGGTCGGCGGCGAACGTGTACTGCGCGAGGTCATTCGTCCCCAGCGACAGGAACTCGACCTCCTGCAGGACCGAGCGCGCCCGCAGCGCGGCCGACGGGATCTCGACCATCGCACCGAACTTCGCCTGCAACCCGGCCTCGCGGCACGCGTTCGCGAACGCCCTGGCATCGCTCCGGTCCGCGACCATCGGGGCCATGACCTCGAGGTAGACCGGAAGTCCCTCGGCAGCCCTGGCGAGCGCGGTCAGCTGGGTGCGCAGCACCTCGGGGTGGTCGAGCAGTGTCCGCAGGCCGCGCACGCCGAGGGCCGGGTTCGGCTCGTCGGCCGGCGTGAGGAAGTCCAGCGGCTTGTCCGCGCCGGCGTCGAGCACCCGGACGACCACACGGCCCTCGGGGAAGGCCTCCAGCACCTGACGGTAGGCCTCGACCTGCTTCTCCTCGGACGGCGCGTTCTTGTTGTCGTCCAGGAAGAGGAACTCGGTCCGGAACAGGCCGACACCTTCGGCACCGGCCTCGACCGCCGCCGCCACATCGGCAGGACCACCGATGTTCGCGAGCAGTGGCACCTTGTGACCGTCGGAGGTGGCACCCGGTCCGGTCGAGGCGGCAAGCGCGGCCTTGCGCTCGGCCGCCGCGGCCTCCATGTGTGCCTTCTTCTCGTCGCTCGGGTTCACGAAGATCTCACCGGTGCTGCCGTCGACAGCGATCACGGTGCCCTCGGCCAGCTCACCGGCCCCCGGCAGTGCCACCACGGCCGGCACACCGAGCGCCCGAGCCAGAATCGCGCTGTGACTCGTCGGCCCGCCCTCCTCGGTGACGAAGCCCAGCACCAGGGACGGGTCCAGCAGCGCGGTGTCGGCCGGTGCCAGGTCGCGCGCGACCAGAACATAGGGCTCGTCACTGTCCGGCACACCCGGCATCGGCACGCCGAGAAGGCGCGCGACGATACGGTTCCGCACGTCGTCGAGGTCGGCCACCCGGCCCGCGAGGTACTCGCCGGCACCCGCCAGCAGGTTGCGATACGCGGCGAATGCGTCGTACACCGCTCGCTCGGCCGTACTGCCGACCGCGATGCGCCTTTCGACATCCGCGATCAGCTCCGGGTCCTGCGCCATCATGGCCTGCGCTTCGAGCACCGCCTGCGCCTCACCCCCCGCCAGATTGCCGCGCGCCATCAGGTCGGCCGCCACCGCCTCCACGGCCTGACGGGCGCGCCCCTGTTCGCGGCCCGCCTCTTCGGCCGGTATCTGTTTGGCAGGCGGCTCAAGCACCGCCGTCCCCATGTGCCGAACCTCGCCGATCGCCACTCCGTGGCTCACGCCGACGCCTCGCAGCGTTGTCTCCATCTCACCCGTCTCCGATAGTGCGGCGGGTCCGGCCGCCGCGATGGTTGTCCTGTTCGCCGTGCTCAAGACGGCCGTGGTGTCACTTCGAGACGACGGTGATGTCACTGCCAGGCGAAGAGAGCGTCTCCGGCCTTCACGTCGCCGTCGTCACGAAGATCGGAGAGAGACTCGGCCGTGGCCTCCAGCGCCACGACCGGGCACACGGGGGACTTGCCGGCGGCTTCTACGGCGACTGGGTTCCAGCGGACCACGGCCTGACCCCGGGTCACTTTGTCCCCCTTGCTCACGAGCAGTTCGAAGCCCTCCCCATTGAGCTGCACGGTGTCGATACCCAGGTGAGTGAGGACCCCGTGCCCCTGCTCGTCCACGACGACGAAAGCGTGCGGGTGCAGCGAGACGATGACTCCGTCGACGGGAGCGACGGCCTCGGAGGGCTCACGCACCGGATCGATCGCGGTACCCGGGCCCACCATGGCCCCGGAGAAGACCGGATCCGGCACAGCCGCCAGTCCGATGGCGCGTCCTGCGAGCGGGGACGTCACGGTGGTCATGGGAAGCCTCCCAGGGGTGGAGATTCAGATGGGCCGTCACTGCATGTACCGGACGGCGCACTGTGCAGCAGGTTATGTCACGGTACGTGCCGGTTCCGTACGAGAGCTTACGACAGCTCACGGTTGGTGGTCTAGACCACCTCTCCTATTGATTTGCACCCGTTCCGAGACCCCGTGTACAGTCGTACTCCTGCCTGGGGCTGAGCGGCGCACCACGCGTCGTCGCCTGGCAGCACCCAACTTGTCAGATCCTATCTCGGGATCATCTTCTGCATGCCCGCAGGACGGTGGTCAGAGAGACCGGAAAATCCTGATAGAGTCGGAGACACCGAAGGGAAGCGCCCGAAGGAAAGCCCGAGAGGGTGAGTACGAAGGAAGCGTCCGTTCCTTGAGAACTCAACAGCGTGCCAAAAGTCAACGCCAGATATGTTGATACCCCGT
>NZ_JBEYZY010000007.1:0-40312 GCF_040646295.1 Streptomyces sp. NPDC046197
CCCCGGCCCATTCCCCCATCACCACAACAAAGAGTCTGGCCCCGCCGCTCACGCGGCGGGGCCAGAACCCCAAGATCTTCATGAGTCTTCTAGGCCGGAGACGACCCGCTCGCCGACGCGCCCGGCCTGCCGGAGCGGCCGACGCTGATCCGCCTCACGGACACCGACCAGGACGGGCAGGGACCGGCTCCGCACCCGGCGGTGGGGAGCCGTACCGCACGACAGCGGTGAGGTCGGCCGCGAACGAGCATCCGTACCGCACCTGCCGGTACGGCCGTCGGCTCATCGCCCTTCTGCTTGATCAGCGGTCTGCCGGGGACCGTCTTCCATCAGCAGGATCAACACGCAGGGGGCGACAGGACCGGGCAGCCCGACGACCTCCCCCAGGTTCTGCCAACCCCAGGAGGAGAAGGCGGCTTGTCCCGTCTGGTTGGCAGGATGGAGCAGGGCGACTCCGAGGCAGGAGTGCAGGTCTGTGAGCAGACGCCGTTGCAGGCGGCGGGCGATGTCGCGGTGCTGGGCGTGCGGATGGGCCACGACCTGAGTGAGGACGACGAACCGCGCGCGGGAGGTGAGCCGTTGGATGATCTCCTGGAGCGTTCGGTCGAACCCCCGGCGCCCGGAACTGTCGGGGCCCACCGGAAAACCGAAGGCGCAACCGACCAGCACCGTCGTCTCGGCGACCAGCAGCGCGAAGCCGGGGCGGTGGGCACTGACCGCCAGACGGCGCAGAAAGTCTCCACGGTCGTGGTACGCCTTGCCGGGGGTCCCCGCGACAGACTCCGCGGCCAGTTCCGCGATGTCCTCGCGCACATCCTCGGCCTGCCAACGGGTCAGCCGGCGCAGGCGGATCCCGTCCCTGAGGACCGGCTGATCCGGCCGGCGGGCGGGGTCCTCGGGCGCCAGCGTCCCGGTACACGTGAGGTCGCCGAGCTCAGCGGGCGCCCTGGGACTCACCGGGACCCCAAGAAGCAGCGAAGCAGATCCGGTGGCAGCGAGGAGATGGGTGATCTGCGCGCACGGGTGGTGCAGCAGCAGGGAGGCGGGTACCCGGCCGGCGCGCCGTGACGCCGACAGGAAGACGTCCAGCCCCCTGGCGTCGCAGGAGCCGACCATGGTCAGGTCGATGTCGATGACGGTCACGCCGTCCAGCAGACACTGCTCCAGTGCGGCCCGCAGCAGTGGTGTGGTGGCCGGTCCGATGTCACCGGCGAGCGTGACGAGCGTCCGCTCCCCTCGGTTCCGCCGATGGATGTCCAGCCGGGCAAGGGCCATCACGCTTCCCATCGGCAGGAGCCCGGGCCGGTACGGGTACGCGGTGCCGGCGCAGCCGTGCAGAGTTTGCGCGGAGTTGCTTCGACCGCGGCGGACATGATGCCGACCCGTCTCCGCGCCGGCCACTGGGGCGGCCCGGATTCGTCTCTCGCCGAGGACGACCCGGCGTGGCGGCCGGAGTGCGTGAAGCCCTCGGTACTTCAACCGTACGCCGCCCGCAACCGGAAACGGCTGCGCAGAGGGTGCCAGGAGTACGGTGGGGAGGGTCGAGGGTACTTCGTACACCAGTGACAGGGCTGGTCTCGTCCTCGGCGCGCGGTGCGGTAGAGGCCGCGTGACACCCCACGGACCATTTCCACGGCCCGGGACAGGTTCCGCCCGATGACCACCGAATCCCGGCACCCACCGTACTCATCCCCGACCGTGGACATTCCGGATGACCCTCCCGCCGAGGGCAGGGTCGAGGTCCGCATCGTCTCCATGGATGCCGAAGCGGCCCGGCTCGTCGCGGACGCCCTCCGGCTGCTGTTCGCCGGGGGCGAGCAACGCAGCTATCCGGCGGATCCTTCGGGCAGGGGGACGCGTCTGCACCTGACGCTCGACCCCGAGCGGAGCGCCGGCCCGCTCCGCTCCTGGCTGGAGGCCAGCAGGCCGCCGGTCGACGCGACGCATCCGGGCGAGACCGCGCGATGGGTGGGGCCGCCGAGCGGGCCTGCGCCCACGGAGCCCCCGACCGTGTCGAGTCTCCCGCCCGCATCAGACCAGGAGCCCTCATGACAACCACCCCTCCGCGCCACCCGCCCTCCGCCAGGCTGCGGCTGGGGGCGCAGCCCTGCCCTGGCGGCCCGGCCCGACGTATCGACGGAGCCTGGTGGCCGCGGTCGTACGACCTGACCGCCGAACTCCCCGGACTGCTCGCCGGGCTGCCGTACGGCTGGGGACACATCAGCAGCGTCCTCGTGAACGGGGCGATGTGGTCGCTGTCCGGGGACGGGATACTCGTCGACGACCAGATGGTGCACTTGCGCCGGACGGACCTGTCGCGGCCAGTACACACCGTCTGCCTGCTCGCTCCAGGACACGGCCGCTGGGACCTGCTCGTCGTGCCACCCGCCGCCACACAGGCGGAAGCCGAACGGCTCATGCAGACGGCCACGGCAGACGACCCGCTCACGGCCCGCACTGCCGACCCCGGGAGCTGACATCGCGGCTCGGGCGTCGTGCGCGCGGGCCGGAAGTCCAATGCCCTGACGGTGCGCGAGGCGACGGTGTGCGAGGCCGGTCGCCCTGACGTCAGAAGCTGATGTCAAAAACAGATGTCAAAAACAGGTGTCAAAAACAGATGTCAAAGGCCCCGGACCAAGATCGGTCCGGGGCCTTTCGGCTGGTGCCCGGCAGGATTCATGCTTACGTCCGGCTCGCGTGAATAGTCCATAAGGAGCATATTTGTAACCAATGGTGGGTGAGAGGACACGGACCGTGAACGACTTTTCCCGTCGCGGACTGCTCAAGACGACGGCGGTCGCAGGCGCCGGCGCGGTCGTCGTGCCGGCCGTTGCGGCGGCCGAAGCCCCCGGTACGAGGGCCGTGACGGAGGGCACCGTGAGCGAGGGGTACGGGGAGCAGTGCCCGGCGGCGAAGCTGACCGGCCGCATCGTCCGCCCCAACGACCCCGGGTACACGGACGCGCGCCTCGGCTGGGACCAGCTCTTCTCCCACTATCCGCTGGTCATCGTCTTCGCTCAGAACACCCAGGACGTGGTCAACGCCCTGACCTGGGCGCGGCAGAACGACGTCGCGCTGCGGATCCGGAGCGGCCGTCACAGCCTTGAGGGCTGGTCGAACGTCGACAGCGGCCTCGTGATCGACGTCAGCGAGCTGAAATCGGTCCACATCGATAGCGCCGCTCGCGTCGCGACGGTGGGATCCGGGCTCAACCAGCTGGAAGCGGTGACCACGCTCGCCAAGCAGAACTTCGCGGTGACGACCGGTACCGAAGGCAGTGTGGGCCTGGTCGGCGCGACGCTCGGCGGCGGCTTCGGCTTCCTCACCCGCTGGCTCGGCATGGCCTGCGACAGCCTGATCGGCGCCGAGGTCGTCGTCGCGGAAGGCGACGAGTGTGCCAAGGTGATCAAGGCAGATCTGCACCACAACGCGGACCTGCTCTGGGCGCTGCGCGGAGCGGGTAACGGCAACTTCGGAATCGTCACCTCACTGACCTACAAACTGGCCCCGCTCAAGAGCGTCACCTATATGCAGGTCACGTGGGACGGAGTCGGCGACCTGCGCAGGATCTTCGAGGCTTACCAGCGCACGGCGCCGTACATCGACAACCGCCTTGGTACCCAACTCGAAATTCACCCGAACCAGATCCTGCTGTTCGCGGTCCTCGCGGAAGGAACACCCGCGGAGGCGAAAAAGCTGCTGGCCCCGATCCTGTCGATCGACAGCCCCAAGGTGACGGTGCAGGTAGAAAACTGGGGCGACGTGTATGCGGGCTTCCAGACCCCGATCGCGGTCGAACCCGCGAACTGGAAGTTCTACTCGCAATTCACCAAGAAGCCGTTCCCGACCAAGGCGATCGACGTGATCGCCTCGTTCATGAAGCACGCGCCCACGGACGACAGCAACTACTTCGTTCAGGCGTTCGGGGGTGCGGTCAGGAGGACCCCCCGCGGCGGCACGGCGTTCCCGCACCGCGACGCGCTCTTCTACGCCGAGCCCGGCGCCGGCTGGGGCAAGCGCAGTGACCAGCGGGGCGTCTGCGACCCGCTCACCCCGAAGGCCCAGGCCTGGATCGCCGAATTCAGCCAGGCACTGCGCCCCTACGTGGACGGCGCCTACGTCAACGTGCCCAACATCGGCATGCAGGACTGGGAGACCGCCTACTGGGGATCCAACTTCGGCCGACTGCGCAGGATCAAGGCAGATTACGACCCCCGCAACGTCTTCCAGTACGACCAGAGCATTCCGCCCGCGTCCCGCTGACCGAGCACGGCCTGGGAACGGCCCCTGACCTCGGTCCTCGGTCGGGGGCCGCTCTCGCGTCCGGGCGACGTGACTGCCCGGTGTTCCCCGTGGTTCCCCGCTCGATCGGGCACGGCTGGGGCACGGCTGGGGCACGGCCACCTTCTGATCCGGAGCTTGCTGGACAGAGATCGATCGAGAAGGACCCTGCGGGCCCGTAGTGGCACGCCTGTGGCACACCCCCTGAAACGCCGAAGGGCCGGCCTGGGAGGAAACCCCTCCTGAGCCGGCCCTTCTCTCTGTGCCCCCGGCAGGATTCGAACCTGCGACACCGGCTTTAGGAGTTCGATCCGCGTCCGCTGCAACTGCTGCCGTCGACGGTGCGCGAGCCATCAGCTGGGGAGCTGCGCGCATTGACGGCGGTTCCGGCGCTGACCTGCGCGCACGGTACGACGCCGGCCACGCCGCGTCCCTGGCACGACTTGGTGCACGCAGAGACCGGCGCACTCTTCCGGTAGGTCGACGTCGTCGAGCAGCTCCGGCGGTCAAGCGGCTGAGGGCGCACGCGCTTTGGCACCAGCGGGCTGATGTCGGGGTGACTCAGTCGGCCCGGCCCGCCTGCCGACGCCGAATCGTGAGTATGGTCACACGAGTTGTCGTGGGGCGAGCACAACTGTCCGACTGGGGTCGGGTCTATCCCGCTGGCGGGCCACGGCTCCGGCCCACGCACCGCCGCAGGGCCACCCACAAATCCGCCCGGGGGGAATAGCATCTGGGTCCTGCCGCATCGCGAACAACCGCGACGGCATCTGCACTCTTCTCTCGTTCTTGTCCTGACCCCACGAGGTCGTAGTGAAGCTGTCCCGTGCCCAGGCGGCAATCGCCCCGGTTGGTCATCGCCTCCGCCACTGTGCCGGCGGGCCTCACAGCCGTCCGCGCTGCACGGTCCTGCTCCGTCCTTACGTCCCCAGGAGGCGCGGCCGTCGCGAGTGCCAAAGGCATCCCCGCGCGTGGCTGTCCTCATCCCGCCCGTCGGAGGAAGTGTGTTTTCCAAGCGCGGCCTGTTCGCGGCCGCCGCAACCGGAGCGGGCGCCGCTCTGCTGTGCAGCGGCGCCGCCTTCGCCAGCAACATGAGCGACTTCTCGGTGACCCCCGTGGCCAGTTGTGACACCAGCTCGGGTGTCGCCAAGGCCGCGATCACGGTCACCGACAAAGACAGCTCGGGTACGCCTGCCCACATCACCATCGGCCCGCACATGGCGTCCAGCCTGCCCGGCCCGGTGTCCGACCAGTGGGACTTCCCCCATCCCACCGCGGCCGGAGTCAGCCACACCTTATACGTGGACTGGGAGCCGGGGGCCCAATGGGACGTCCGCGTGACAGCCGGATCGATCAGGGACGAACCCATCACCCCGTACCCCACGTCCGCTGACAAGCCGTGCACCGTCCCGTCGTCGGCGCCGTCGAAGGTTCCGGTGCCATCCAACAAGCCGACCAGCAGCGCGGCGCCCGCCCCCGCGCCCAGCAGGACCGCCGCCGGCAGTGCCCCTGCCCCGTCCGCCTCGGCGTCGACACAACGCGCATCACTCGCCAAGACCGGCGGCGGCAGCGACAGCGGAATGATCGCAGGAATCGCCGGTGCCCTGATCGTCATCGGCGGCGGCGCGCTATTCACCTTCCAACGTCGCAAGGCCGCTGCGCGGCACTAATCCGGTCACGCGTAGCTCCGCTTCCCCGAGGGGAGCGGAGCTACAGGCGTGCGCTGTCGTCCCGCTCCTGCCGCCATGCGCGCCCGCCTGAGACCACAGGTCAGACAGGTAGGAGTCAAACCGGGCAGTGGGACAGCTGCGGCACAAAGACTGAGCGGGAACCGGGACTACCAGTCGGGCTTGAGCCCATGCGCTCTCAGTTCCGCGGGGATCAGAACCCGAAGTCTGAGACCTCGGCCTCATCCTTGTCAGGTCGATCACGGAGTCTCGGGGACGTCGATCAACTCGCGTTGATCCTCTGCTGATCGACCGCTCAGGGCCGGCGCCTACCGTCGCTGTGCGCGCCTGTTGGTGTCAGCTGCTGATGTCATCCACTAGGCGCAGCCTTGACAGACGCACCGCGCCCGTCACTCAAGCAGGCTAGGCAGCACCTAGAGCTGATCGCGTGAAGCGACGCCAAGGTGTCAACGGCACGTTGAGGAAGCGCGTATCACGCTTCTTCCAAAGCTTCCCCGAACTCACGCAGCACTTTGCTATAGCGGCTGCGGGCCAGTTCGTGCCCGACACCTATGGCGAGCGCGACCGGCCATTCGATCAGTTCCAGTGCCGTGAGGACGCCGAGGCCCGCGAGGAAGGCGAGTTGGTCCCTGGGCGGCAGTTCGAGTCGCAGGTCGCCCATGCGGACGGTCACCGAATTGCCCGAGACGACGTGTTCAGCTGCAGCGCGGGGCCCATGGGACCTCATGATCGAAACCTGCGCACTGGAAGGCGCCGTCTCGGGGCCTGTCTTGCTTACTTGCGCGGTCATGACTTGTTCCGTTTCATCGGCCGGTGCCGGGCATCCGCTCGACGTCTCTCTTCCACGCTAGCTCCATACGGCCTGGTGCCCCAGTTGGGAAGATCGCGTATGCGGATGCGGCCTGAGCTGGCGAGACGCTGACCTGTGCCTTCCGGGGATGCTCGCCGGTGTTCCCCGCTGTTCCCCGTCGGTCGCCGCCCCATCGGGCACGCCAGGGGCACGGGCGTCAGTCCCAGGGTCTCGGCGCCCAACCTTCGTCGGGCACGCACATCATGCGGTGAGCCGGCACGACGGGCTCACTGGGTAGTGGGTCGACCCCTCGGACACGTACAGCCACGATATCGATGGGGATCGGTGCGCGCCCGTAGACCTTCGTCAGTCGCCACCGGTACGGCTCAGGGACCTCCTTGGCGGGGAGGTCCACCATGGCGAGGCTGACCCACCGGTCGTAGTTGGTGGGGCACACGCGGACCGCTGCGCCGCACTTCGGGCAGGTGGGCGGCTCGATCCATGACGTGTCTTCAGGGGCGGGATCGGGCCTCGGCCCGGCTGTGGCCCCGTCGACTTCGGCCATCAAGCATGTTCATCCGCCGCGTCTACACCACTCCCCGCGTCACCCGCTACGCGGACCTCCTGCGAGAACTCAACGCCGGCAAGGGCATGGACGCGACGTCCTTCGCCCTGACGCACACGGAGAAGGCCGAGACGCTCTCGCGCCTGGACGGCGACATATACCTCGTCACCAAGACCCGTAAGTACGTCCTGCTGCGCCTGGACGAGATGCTGGCCGGGAAGCCCGGAGTCTCGTACGACCACACTCTGATCACCGTCGAGCACGTGCTGCCGCAGAACCCAAAACAGGGATCGCAGTGGCTGCGGAACTTCACCGACGAGCAGCGCAGTCAGTGGACGCACCGGCTGGGCAACCTCGTCCTGCTCAACCGGACGAAGAACGCCTACGCCCAGAACTACGACTTCACGGAAAAGAAGGCCAAGTACTTCACCGGCAGGCATGGCGTCTCCACGTTCGCCCTGACCAGCCAGGTGCTGCAGCACCAGGAGTGGGTGCCGAAACTGCTGCAGAAGCGGCAGCAGCGGCTCGTGGGGCTGCTGGCCGACGAGTGGGATCTGTAGGGAGTCAGGTACAGCAGCCTGCGGGGCTCACGTGCCGTGTGGGCTGCACGCTTATCCGCGAAGCTCGACTCGGGAGATGGCGGACAAGCCGGCGATGAGCTCGGCGGACCAGTGGGGGTGCGCGTTCAGGTCGTCGGGGAAGTGTATGAACATCTGCTTGCCTTGGATGAGCAAGCGCCCGGAGAAGCTCGTGGCCGACGCCGCACTGCCCTGGAGGACCGTCAGTTCCCAGTCGATGGGGTCAGGAGTGTCCCCAGCGGTCCTGCACAGTGCAAACTGGGACTCAGGCGTTGCCTTGAAGGCGAAGTATCCATCCTCTGCCGTGGAGTGGAAAAGACTCTCCTGCTTCGGCCGGGGACCAACTCCGCGTATCAGCAGCGGATGCCAGTCTGCGTCGGGGCCTGCCGCGGAGAGGTCTGCGGCAAGGCGCTTGCGAAGCTCCTGGTGGCGGAACGCGATGTCCACCAGTTGTTCGACAGCGTCGTCCGCTACCCGCCGGGCCTACGGCCAACCACTTTCCCACTTGGTTCTTTCGGTGAAGTGGTGCGTACCGCTCATCGCGGCCGATGAGGCGCGCCAGGAGCTGTGGTCACTGGTGCGGTGCGGCTTCCACCCCGTCGGGAGCAGCATGGCTTCGGCCGATGTCGCTTCCGGAGGAAGCGGGTCAGGAAGCCGATCCGTCGAGGCCGAGGCGGATCACGGCGAGTGCCTCGGCGATCTCGGCGGTCATCTCGTCGTCGGGGCCGAACACCATGCACATGTCCTGGTGGAGCGGTTCGAGGACCTGCCGGGCTTCGACGGCCCGGCCCTGGGCGAGCAGCAGCATCCCGATGTTGTGCCGTAGCTCGACGGCTTCCTCGCTCACGTCGCTGTCGACGGCCCGCACGACGTTCAGCACGCCCTGGAGCGCGGCGAGCGCGTCGGTGACCTGGCCGAGTTCGGCGCGGCACCGGGCCGCCTGGGCGCGGCAGGCGCGGGCCTGCTCGCCGGTGGGTCCGGCGATGCGGGCGTACGCGTCGGCGAGGGCGTCGAACTCGGGCAGCGCGGCCCGGTAGTCGCCGCCGAGGAGGCGGATGGCCGCTCGCTGGCGGCGCAGCGCCAGGACCTGCTTGCTCTCGGAGCCGAGGGCGAGGGCCGCGGGTTCGATGACCTCGCCGAGCACCTCGGCGGCCTGCGCGAACCGCTCCTCCTCCAGCAGGGCGTCGGAGCGGGCGTACGCCTCCTTGATGTCCTCGCGCAGCCGGGCGGGGACGGGCACCGGCTGGGCCCCCGGGAGGACGGCTGTCGGCGTCGGACCACCGGGCGCAGGGGCCTGGGCGCGGGCGCGGGGCGCGAAAGGGTGACGGAACACGCCCGTCGGGTCGGGCGCGCCGACCGGCCCGGCATCGGCTGTGCCGGGTTCTCCGCCCGGCGGCGGGAGGAACGGCAGCAGCCGCGCGTACACCTCCTGCGTGTCGGCGGGCCGCGCCTCGGGCGCCTTGCGCAGCAGGTGCAGGACCAGCTCCTCCATCGCCTCGGGGACGTCGGGCCGGAGCTGTCGCAGCGGG
Source organism: Streptomyces sp. NPDC046197 (assembly GCF_040646295.1). Taxonomy (NCBI): domain Bacteria; kingdom Bacillati; phylum Actinomycetota; class Actinomycetes; order Kitasatosporales; family Streptomycetaceae; genus Streptomyces; species Streptomyces sp. NPDC046197. The sequence continues at coordinate 9,432 of NZ_JBEYZY010000007.1, forward strand.
GTGGGGGCGGCGTTGACGTGCTGGTACATCAGCAGGTACTCGCTCTCCGCCTCGAACGCGAGGCGCCCGCTGAGGAGTTCGTGCAGCACACAGCCCAGCGCGTACAGATCGGTCTGCGGGGTGATGCGTCCGCCGCGGACCTGCTCGGGCGACATGTACTGGTGGGTGCCGATGGGGCTGCCGGTGGCGGTCAGTTTGGTGACGTCGGTGCGCAGGATCGCCGCGATGCCGAAGTCGAGGACCTTCACGGTGCCGTCACGGGCGACGAGGATGTTGCCCGGCTTGAGGTCCCGGTGGATGACCGGCACGTCGTGCGCGTACGACAGCACGGTCGCGACCTGCGCGGCGACGGCGGCCGCCCAGCTGATCGGCAGCGGTCGGCCGGGGTCGAGGTAGGCGGACAGCGGTACGCCGTCGACGAGCTCCATCACCAGGAACAGCCGCTCGTACGACGCGTCGAGCACCGCGTCGTACACCTGCGGCACGCCGGGGTGCTGGATGCGCGCGGTGATGCGGGCCTCGCGGCGGAAGCGCTTGGCGAACTCCTCGGCCAGCTGCGGGGAGGTGACCGACGCCTGCCGGATGAGCTTCACGGCGACGGGCCGGTCGAGCACGGCGTCGTAGCCGCGCCACACGTCGCCCATGCCGCCGTGGCTGAGCTCCTCCAGGAGTTCGTAACGGTCGGAGATCGCCTCCTGCGGCACCTTGCCCCCGGTGTGCGTGAAGAACAGTCACGGTAAGGGGTCAAGTGTGACCGCTGCGTCGATCTGTCGTCCAGCGGTCGTAGTGCGACAGGGCCTGGGCGCGGCGGTGGACGACGGGCAGGAGGGTGCGGCGGCCGGTCGGCCTCCCGCAGGCAGGACGTACTCCGCCCAGACCGTCTTGCCGGGGCCGCCCCGGCGCGGGTGCCAGTCCCAGCGGTCGGCGAGGTGCTCCACCAGGAGCAGGCCGCGGCCGGTGTCGCGGAGGTCCATGGGTGTCGCCACGACCGGTACGCCTTCCGTGCGGGTGTCGGTGACCTCGATCCGTACGGTCGTGGCGTCGCAGGCCAACGAGAGGTGGAAGTCGCGGCCGGGGACCCGGCCGTGCCGGACGGCGTTGGCGGCGAGCTCGGCGACGATCAGCGTCAGCGCGTGGTGCGTGTCGCAGTCGTAGGGGATGCCCCACGCATCGAGCCGCTGCCCGGCAAGCCGCCGGGCGAGCCGCGCGCCGCGCGGGGTGGAGCTGAAGCGCATCGCGAAGTGGCCTGCGGGGCTGGTGAGTCGGGGGACGCGATCGGGGGAGGCGGTCTCACTGTTCATACCCCCGACGTTCCCGTGGGTGACGTGGCGTGACCAGTGGTGACTCGCCGTCGCATGCCGGTTGTACGCGGCGGAGCGGGAGGTGTACGAGACGCGCCGCGTGACCAGCTCGGGGCGGGCGTGCATTCCCGCCACGCGGCGTCACTCCCCATGTGCGTCCGCTGTCCGTACCGTCGCCCGCATGGCCCGGCCCCGCACGCCCGGCGGGCGGGGCGTCACCTATGACACCGTGGTCAGAGCTGACCGAGGTCGATCTCCGTCGGGAAGGGGGCCGCTACCTTGAGGACGCCGGTGAACACGTCTCCGTCCCGGTAGGTCTTCGTCGCGGGGTCGAGAACGTAGGTGTACACGAGAGGGACGCCTGTCGCGGCTTGCTCGATCCGCCAGTAGAAGCCGATGCCTGCCTTGGCGTACTGGTCGACCTTCACGATCCGGTCGGTGGTCTCCGAGCCCGGGGACACCACCTCCGCGACCAGCAACACGTGCTCAGGACGGGTGGGGGTGATGTCGATCGTGTCCGCGCGGTACACGACGACGTCCGGGCGGCGATTGGTGAGCGGGACGTCCTGAAGCCGGACGTCGAAGTCCGTGTCCGCGTTCCACTCCGGGCCCGCCGCGGCATCCAGGGCGTTCGCCAGAATCCGGGCCAGCCGGTTGTGGCGCTTGGACGCACTCGGGCTCACGACGACCATCCCGTCCACGATCTCGATCCCGGCGCACTGCTCCTCGGACCAGGACTCGTACTCCTCCGCCGTGATCTGCTCATGCATCCATGCCGGAGCCACCATCTCGGCCGTCACGAAGCACCTCCCGGACACCTTGCTGCGGGGCCGATCCCGCTGGATTCAGCGTACTGTCCGCCATCCGTCCAGCACGCTGATCTCACTCACGTCTCCGGCAGTGTCCGGGCAACGCCGGATCTGATCACCGAAGAGACGCCAGAGACGGTCTGTTCATGCCCCGACGGTTCCGATGGTGGCGTAGCGTGACCAGTGGTGACACGCCGCCGCCTGCCGGTTGTACGCGGCGGAGCGGTGGCTGTGCGGGACGCGCCGCGTGACCGGCTCGGGGCGGGCGCGTCGGGCCGGGGAACTGGGCCGGGGAGGCGGTGGCCGATGGAGTCGGTCGAGTCGGTGGAACAGGGCGAGGGCGGGCGGGAAGACGCCGGGCCGAGGCCGGAGTACGAACCGGGGTCGGGTGTGGTGACCGCGTTCGGGCGCCAGGACCGCCGGATCAGATCCAGGTCACCTGGCGAACGTATACGCATTCGTGCCGGGGAACGATGAGGTAGACGAAGAATCCGCTGTCGATATGCGCGGTATCTCCCTTCGGACCCAGCCCTTCGTACTGTGTTCCGTCGAGGTAGAAGGCCGCAGCAGCCCGCACCAGCTCGTCAGCTTTCTTCTCGACCTCGGCGACGAACGCCGGCGGTGCTCCGCCGATGACGTACGCCTCGCTGGGGTCGTACTCCCACCTCCACGTCACTCGGACACCGCCTGTGTCGCCACGTCCTCGATGGCACGCAGCTCGTCCATGGCGGATCGGAATGCGGGGTCGTCCTTGCTGGTCGTGCCGTGGATCTTGGCGAGAGCACGGCTACGGCGTGCGGAGAGATCGGGCCGACGCTCGATCTCCACCTGAGCGGCCCAGTGGGTCAGCCAGTGCTGAAGGTGCCCGATCTTGCTGGTCCGAATCGCGGCGGCGAGTGCTTCTTCCTTGTGCTTTTCCATCTCGTCCAGGCGGTGAGGGGCGATACGGGCGAGCGCCACGCGGACGGCGTCGGGGGTACGTTCGGGGCGCGGTACCAGCTCCGTGCCGTGGTCCGGTTGTGTGCTCACGATGTCCTCCAAAGGGTGCCCCGGCCAGCATATCCAGCCGGGGCGTACGCATCAGACGTCGTCGTCCAGGCCCTCCTCGCAGCGGATCATCCGCCGCGCGGGGTGGAGCTGAACCGCATCGCGAAGTGGCCTGTGGGGTTGGTAGGCCGGGGGACGGGGTCGGGGGGAGCGGTCTCACTGTTCATGCCCTCAACGCTCCCGGCGGTGGCGTAGCGTGACCAGTGGTGACGCGCCGTCGCGTGCCGGTTGTACGCGACGGGGCGGGAGATGTACGAGGCGCGCCGCGTGACCGGCTCGGGGTGGGCGCGTTGGGCGGGGGAACGGGGCCGGGGAGGCGGTGGAGCCGATGGAGTCGGTGGAGCGGGGCGAGGCCGAGGGCGCGCGGGATGACGCCGGGCCGAGGCCGGAGGACGAGCCGGGATCGGGCGTGGTGACGGCGTTCGGGCGGCAGTTGAAGCTGCTGCGGGTACGGGCGGGCCTGGACCGGCCGGAGTTCGGGAGGCTCACAGGCTACGCGGCCCAGTCGATCGCCTCCTTCGAGCAGGGCCGGCGGATTCCCCCGCCGAGGTTCATCGACCGCGCGGACGAGGTGCTGGACGCCGGGGGCGTCCTCAAGGCGCTGAAGGAGGAGGTGGGGCGGGCACAGTATCCGGCGTTCTTCCGGGACATGGCGCGGTTGGAGGCGGGCGCGGTCGGCCTGTGCGTGTACGCGACGCATGCGGTGCCGGGCCTGTTGCAGACAGAGGAGTATGCGAGGGCTGTTTTCCGCATGCAGCGCCCGCTACTTGATGACGATGTCATTGAACAGCGTCTGACGGCTCGGATGGTGCGGCAAGACATCTTCACTCGTCGACCAGCACCGCTGCTGAGCTTCGTCATCGAGGAAGTTGTGCTGCGCAAGCCAATCGGTGGATGGGCGGCACTCCGAGGGCAGTTGGAGCAGATCCTGCTCGTAGGGCAGAACCGCAACGTGGAGATTCAGGTGATGCCGACTGAGCGAGAAGACCATGCAGGGCTGGGCGGCCCCTTCAATCTGATCGACACTGCCGAAGAGCGACGCATCGCGTACACCGAGGTACAGGACGACAGCCGCCTGTACACCAGTGCGGGAAAGATCCGTGAGCTCGAAGCCCGATATGGCATCCTCCGGTCACAGGCGCTCACCCCCTGTGAGTCGCTGGCCTTCATCGAGGAACTGCTGGGAGTGAAATGACCTTGCGAAGCACCGAGTTGACTGTGTCGGAGTCGGCCTGGTTCAAGAGCAGTTACAGCAGCGGCGGGGGTGGCGAGTGCGTAGAGGTCGCAGCCGCCGTCGACGGCATACACATCCGGGACTCGAAGGTCCGCTCCGGACCGGTTCTGACGGTCGCCCCCGACGCGTGGGCCGGGCTCGTCCGGCTGGCCGCCGACCAGACCGTCTGAGCCGTACGGTCGTGACCCGTGGGGCGCCCATCCGCTCATGCGGCTGGGCGCCCAGTTCTGTACGGTCGGCTGGACGGAAGCCCCAGCTCCGCGCAGCCGGGGCCCGACCACCGGATCGGATCCAGGTCGTTACTTTCCGTCCCCGAACCAACGGCGCGCTCGCCCGGCGAGCTCGCTCGAGAGCTTGTCCGTTACCGAGCCGGCCAGGTCGAGCGTCTCGCTACCGACGCGCCAGGCGGCATCGACGCCCTCTTCTCCTGCCTCGAGCACCTTGTCCATCGCCTCCGCGGCCGCGTCCGTCCATCGTCTCGCCTCCGAGGACTGGCGTCCGGACTCGATGCCGAGCCGTCCGTGGAAGTCATGGACACTGGCCGAGACACGGTTGCTCGACCGGACCACAGCCGGGGACGCGGCCGGGTTCAGCAGCACCTGCGCGTTGGCCGAGTCGGCGGCCGCGTTCATCCGGCCCACCAGGCGCTTGGTGCTAAGCGTGATCCGTTCCAGTCGGTCCTGCCGGGCATCCCTCAGCCCGCTGCGATGCCCGTCCAGCTCCTCAGGAGACGCGTCCAGCACCCGGTCGAGTTCGAGAACGGCGATCGCGTCCTGCAACTGGAAGCAGCGAGCCAGCACAGCGAGCCACTCCCGAACAATCGACTCGGCTTTCTTGGCCGTCGTGGCGAGATCACCGATGTCAGTCTTGCGCTTCATCTTCTTCGCGAGCGCGTCGAGTTGACGCAATGCGTACGCCTGGGTCTCTGCGATCGTCGTCGGCGCGGTCTGCACCTTCGACCACATGATCTCGTCGACCCTGCCCCTCTTCTCCCGGATGGTCATGGTCTCCTCGATGACGAAGCCCACTCCGATCATGCGGGCCAACGCGGTGTCCTTCTGGGCGCGCAGCACGTCGTCGACCTTCTCGTCGATCGTGGCGAGATAGTCGGTGATCTCGGCCATGGTCTGCTGCATCGCAATCTGCGCCATGATCCCCGCGGCACCGGCAAGTATCGCCGGGTTGGTCAGAAGCGATCGGGGCGCCTTCACGACCTCGATGAACCCTCTGATCTGGCCCTTTGGTCCTTTGACCACGCCTGTGCTGAGACCCGTCTTCGAGCTCTTCCTCAGCCCGTACTTCTCGACACTCTGTGCCGACTCCCGCGTCAGCTTCACCCAGCGACCGGAGTTGGCGGCGATCTCCGAACCTGCCTGCGCGACTACGGCCCCGGTACCGACGGCGGACTTGAGCCGTTCCAGTCCGAGGTCCTGGGACGCCAGTCCCTCCGAGACGAGGAAGCGATCGACATCCGTCGGATTCCCGATGACCGCCAGTCCGTCACCGTCACTGATCAGCTGAATCTCGTTGTCCATCGCCCGCTCCTGAAGTGGCTTCTCGTGGTCAAGGGGAGGTAGAAGGCCGCGGCAGCCGGCACCAGCTCGTGAGCCTTCTGCTCCGCACGGCTACGGCGTGCGGAGCAGAAGGGGTGCCCCGGCCGGCACGTTCAGCCGGGGCATACGAGTCGGACGTCAGTCGTCCAGGCCCTCCTCGCGGCGGATCATCCGCCAGGCGGCCTTGCGGGCGCTGCGGTCCAGGCTGGACTTGAAACCCTTGTCGGGGCCGAAGTACTGGCGGCCCATGCCCGCGATGGTGTCGATGTGGTCGGCCATCTTGTCCGCGAAGACGTTGTCGAAGACGAGGCCGAAGTTCTCCTCGTCGTTGACGACGGCCGCCGCCCGCACCTTCGGGTCGGCCTTGGCCTCCTCGAACGGCCGGATGACGTCCTGCTCGGTGAACTCGGTGCCGAAGCGTTCGTTGAACTTGTCGATCAGCTGGGAGAGCAGCGACTTCTCCGCCTCCTTCGCGCCGCCCGAGCCGTCGCCGAAGCCCTTCATCGTCGTCGGCCCCTCGGAGGTGAGGGAGACGTCGTACTCGCCGGTCTTCTCCACCCGCATGTGGCTGAGGTCGATCTCGCCTATGTCCACGCCGCCGTCCGCGCGGCGCGGGAGCCGGTTGAGGAGGTAGCGGCCGTAGAGGTGCAGCCGCTCCAGCTCGGCGTCCCGATAGGGGACGATCTGCGCGAGGAAGCCGTACTTCCTGACGTAGTCGTTGAGGTCGGCGCGGAAGCCCTCCGCCGTCTCCAGATCGTCCTCGTCCTCGCTTTCGAGCAGAGCGGTGAAGCGGGCGACGGCGGGGGACAGCAGCCGGTAGAGCTCGGCGTGCAGCTTCTCCCACTTGGACTGTGAGCCTGCCGCCTTCTCCTTGGCGGCGAAGTACGCGGCGGCGAACTCGTCCATCTCCTGCCCGGAGAGGATCGCCGCCTGCATGACCCGGCTCTGCGCGGTGTAGAGCAGGTTGGGGTCGGAGGGAAGGGTGTTCGCCTCCTCGAAGTACGGGCGGAAGGCGTCCTGGATGTCGTTCGCGTCGTTGACGAAGTCCAGGACCGCCAGGTCCGCCTGGGTCTTGCGCTCGGCGGTCCGGTTCAGCCGGGACAGGGTCTGGACGGCGGAGATGCCGGTCAGCGACTTGTTGACGTACATCGTCGTCAACAGCGGCTGGTCGAAGCCGGTCTGGTACTTCTCCGCCACGACCAGGATCCTGTACTCCCGCTGGCCCGCACCGCCGGCTCGGGCGGCCTTGTCGTCGGCACGTGTGTACGCGAACGCCTTCGGCAGCGCGCTCTCCGACAGTCCGCCGTTCTCCTTCGGCTCGGTGGTCTCCTCGCCGTCGATCGTGAGCGAGCCGGAGAAGGCGACGAGGACGCCCAGGTCGGGGTACTCGGTGTCGTAGTCCCGGTCCTTGATGTAGCTCTTGATGGCGCGCGCCATCTGCACGGCGGACTGCCGCGAGGCGGTCACCACCATGGACTTGGCACGCCCGCCGAGACGGCCCCGGCTGTGCGCCACGAAGTGCTCCACGATCACCTGGGCGTGCTGGGCGACCGTCGAGTCATGGGTCAGCGCGTACCGGGCGAGCAGGGAGTTTGCCTTCGACGGGTCGACCTCCCGCTCGTCCGGGTTCTGGTTCACCAGCTTCCAGTACGTGTTGTACGTGACGTAGTTGCGCAGCGGGTCGAGGATGAAGCCCTCCTCGATCGCCTGCCGCATGGAGTACGTGTGGAAGGGCCGGTAGGCAGCCTTGCCGTCGATGTCCTGGAGCGTGCCGAAGAGTTCGAGGGTCTTGGCCTTCGGCGTGGCGGTGAACGCGAAGTAGGAGAGGTTCGCGGCGCGGGAACGCTGCTCGGCCCTCTTCCTGAGCTGCTCGTCGAGGCTGGCGGCCTCGGCCTTGACCGTGGTCGCGCCCGCGTCGTCCGAGTCGGAGTCCAGGCCGAGGTCGCGCAGGGCGGACCGTACGGCGGTGGCGGCGTCGCCGGACTGCGAGGAGTGCGCCTCGTCCACGATGATCGCGAAACGGCTGCCCTGGATCTCGGTCGGGTTGCGCTGGAGGTAGTCGAGTAGCGCCGGGAAGGAGTGCAGGGTGACGGTGACGATCTTCCCGGTGTCACGGGAGAGGGCCTTGGCGAGCTGCCCGCCCTTCGCCCCGTGCTTCTCGTCGATCTTCACGACGAGGCCCGCGGTCTGCTCGAAATTGCCGACCGTTTCCCGCAGTTGGGCGTCCAGGTTGCGGCGGTCGGTGATGACGATGACCTTGTCGAAGACCGGCACGCCCGGCTTGAGGCCCTTCGCCACGGCCTCGGCGTCGAGTTCGCGGGGGTCGGTGGGGGTGTGCAGGTCGCTGAGGCGGTGGGCGAGCCAGCCGATGGTGTTCGACTTGCCCGACCCGGCCGAGGCCATGACCAGGTAGTCGTGGCCCGCGCCGTGGGTGGCGGCGTGCGCGGTGAGCTTCTTGACCACGTCCCACTGGTGGAACCTGGGGAAGATCATCGTCTTGGTGCTGCCGCCGCCGGGCGTCTTGCTCTTGTGCAGGTGCACGAACCGCTGGAGCAGGTCCAGCCAGTTGTCCGGCTGCCAGACCTGCTCCCAGAGGTAGGAGGTCGCATACGTGCCGTACGCGGTCGGGGCCGGGTTGCCGGCGCCGCCCGGCTGACCGGGGCCGTTGGAGCCGGTGTTGAAGGGGAGGAAGCGGGTGTTCTTGCCCTTGAGCTGGGTCGCGACGAAGACCAGGTCCGGGTCGACGGCGAAGTTCGCGACGACGCGACGCGTGAAGATCAGCTCGGTGGGGTCGCGGTCGGTGCGGTACTGCTCCTTGGCCTGCTCCACCCCCTGCTTGGTCAGCGGGTTCTTCAACTCGGCAGTGACGACGGGGATTCCGTTGAGGAAGAGGGTGAGGTCGAGCCGGTTGCCCCAGTCGGCCTGCTTCGTCGCGTACTCGAGTTCGCGGACGACGGTGAGGCGGTTGGCCCGGTATCCGTCGAGCACGGAGTCATGGGCGACGAGGTTCGGCTTGAAGTACGCGACGCGGAGGAGAACGCCCCGGTCCTTGACGCCGTTGCGGAGCACATCGAGGAGGCCGTCGGTGGCGATGGCCTGGTCGAGGCGTCCGGCGAACCCGCGTTGCGCCTCGTCCGAGTCGCCGCCGTAGACGGTGAGCAGTTCGTTCCACTCGTCGGGCTGGGTCGCCCCGATGAAGGTGAACAACTCGTTCGTGTCCAGGCCGAGATCGGCCCGGTAGTCCTGCGGGCGCGCCTCACGCCAGCCGCGCTCGACCATGGCGGCGACGATGGCTTCACCGAAGGCGGACTCCGTGTGGATGGGGCTCATGGCTACGCGCTCACTCCGTCCGTTACGTTGCGCCCGCTGGCGGTGGAGACGTCGAACTGGCCGGTTACGGCGGCGGTGATGAGGGCTTGGCGACGTTCGGATTGCAACCTCAATCGGCGAGACAGAGCACGCTCGACTGTCACCGTGTCCTTGGCGACATCCTCCGTGCGTGCCACTACACGCCGTTGTGTGTCGAGAGCAGGAACAGGAACCTTCATGAAGCGCACATTGCCAGCTTCTAGGTGCGGGTGTAGCGCCCCCGTCTGCTCGCGCAAAAGCGCACTCCGACCCCAGTGGCTTCGAAATGCGTGCCACAAGTATCGAGGAGCGATGATATTCCTGTTGGTTCGCGCGATAAGCAGGGCATGACAGCTGGCGCCCACATACTCGTCATCGACTAGGCCGACCTCACCGATAGCGCCGGTCTGGACGATAAGAAGGTCTTCGAAGCGGAGACGAATCCGCGGCCGTTCATCAGCCCACTCCTGCTTCACGAAGTACGGCTTTCGCGCGAAGTCAATTCTGCCATTCTTGATGTGCAGAGACTGAAGATAGCGAACCCCGTCATCTACGAACAGGTCGCGCGTTGGGCCGACATATCCATTCGTCAGTTGATTCAATGCATGGTTTAGTGGCAGCATGCGCCAGTCGGGGTTAGCGGTTTCAGGCTCGATCACGTTGAGATCAGGCCCACCTTCAGCCTGAACGCTGTCGTGGAATGCCACGACCTGTCGTTCCGCGACAAGTTTCTGTTGACGTTCGGTCGCGCGATTCAGTCCGTCCATGCGGGCGGTCTCGGCGTCGAGGAAGTCGGCGATGCGGTGCTGCTCATCCAGAGGCGGAAGCGGCAGAGGAAAACTCTGGATCTTGCTGCTATTGGTGGAAGCCAGGTTTGTGGTTCTCGTGCCGGTGCTCTCGAAATAGTGACGGCCGTAAAGAGACTGGGTCACGTAGGCGAGGAAGCGGCCGCTGAGTCGCTGTGGATCGGGGCGGACCGCGAAGATGTGGTTCTGGTGCAGGCACCGGTCAAGTTCGCCCTGCCAGACAGTCCCACGGCCCAGCTTGTCCAAGTCCCCTCCTTCGGTCATCAGGACGTCACCTGGACGAAGTGTGCTGCGCTGGGCCACACTTCGAGGCACAGTGATCTCGGTGACCGATTCGAGGTCGAGGCTCCCGGCTTGGACATTCGCGACACGCAAGTACGGACTGGTGACGACGTCACCTGTTACGTCTCGTTTAGCATCGACGGTCAGTCCGTTCTGCAAGCGCGCGACATATCCGAGGCGTACAAGTTCGTAGGTGTCAGAGGGTTTGGGGGAAGGCGGTGTGACGGCTGAGGTGTTCACGGGGCCACTTCCCCGAGCAGCGCCTGAATCTCCGCCTCCAGCGACTTCAGTTCAGCGTCGATCTCCGCCAGCGGCCTCGGCGGCTTGTACACGTAGAAGTGCCGCGTGAACGGGATCTCGTAGCCGATCTTCGTCTTCGTGTGGTCGATCCACGCGTCCGGGACGTGCGGCAGCACCTCGCGCTTCAGGTACTCCTCGACGTCCTCGCCCAGCGGAACGTTCTCGTAGTCCCGCAGGTCCGTATCCGGTTCCGCCGCGCCCTTGACCTTCTGGACCTCGCCCTCGGGGTCCCGGACGCCGATTGTCTCCCGTACCGCCTTCGCGAACGGCGCTCCCGACGGCCAGGTCAGGCCGGCCGCGACCACCGCGTCCTTGAGCGCGATGAACGCCTCGGACTTCGTCGTCCACGTCGAGCCGAGCAGCGTACGCACCGCCGCGACGAACTCCTCGCTCCGCTCCAGCTTCGCCACCGGCTTGGCCTCCGCCAGTGCCGCCAGCGTCTCCTCCGTCACCTCGAAGCGGAGCTTCAACGGCCGCTCCACGGTGATGCGCTGGTAGCCGAAGTCCTCGTTGGCGAAGACCTTGACCTTGCCGTGCAGCGGGTGCTCGGGGTCCTTCGCGACCTGGGCGGCCTCCGCGTACAACCGGGTGATGTCGGCGATGTGGTCGGGGCGGCCGTTCGTCCCGTCGCCCAGCTCCTTGCGCTTGTCGCCGAGGGACTTGCGCATCTTCTGCCACTGGTCGCGCGCGTCGAGCAGGACGACCTTGCCCTTGTGGTCGGCGTCCTTGCGGTTGGTGAGGATCCAGAAGTACGTGGAGATGCCGGTGTTGTAGAAGAGCTGGTCCGGGAGGGCGACGATCGCCTCCAGCCAGTCGTTCTCCAGGATCCAGCGGCGGATGTTGGACTCGCCGGACTCGGCCGCGCCCGTGAAGAGCGGGGAGCCGTTGAAGACGATGGCGATGCGGGAGCCGCCCCCGCCGTTCACGTCCACCGGCTTCATCTTCGAGATCATGTGCTGGAGGAAGAGCAGCGAGCCGTCGTTGATGCGGGGCAGGCCCGCGCCGAAGCGGCCGGCGTCGCCGAGCGACTTGTGCTCGTACTCCACCTCCTCCTTGACCTTCTTCCACTCCACGCCGAACGGCGGGTTGGCGAGGATGTAGTCGAACTTGCGGCGGGCGTGGCCGTCGTCGGAGAAGGAGTTGCCGAAGCGGATGTTCTCCGGGTCCTGGCCCTTGATCATCAGGTCGGACCGGCAGATCGCCCAGGACTCGGGGTTGAGCTCCTGCCCGTACACCTCGACCGTCGCGTCCGGGTTGAGGGCCTTGATGCGGTCGTCGGCGGCGCTGAGCATGCCGCCCGTGCCGCAGGCCGGGTCCATGACCGTACGGACGACGCCGGGCAGGCTGAGGGCGTCCGCGTCGGGCGCCACCAGCAGGTTGACCATCAGCTTGATGACCTCGCGCGGGGTGAAGTGCTCACCCGCGGTCTCGTTCGACTGCTCGGCGAAGCGGCGGATCAACTCCTCGAAGATGTAACCCATGTTGTGGTTGGGCACGACATCGGGGTGCAGGTCGAGGTCGGTGAACCTGCCGATGACCCGGTAGAGCAGGTTCGCGCTGTCGAGCTTCCTGACCTGCTGGTTGAACTCGTACTTGTCGAGGACCTCGCGGGCGTTGTCGGAGAAGGCGCCGACGTAGATCTGCAGGTTCTTCGCCGCGTTCTGCGGGTCGGCCGCGATCTTCCGCAGCGTGAGATCGCTCTTGTTGTAGAAGGAGTGGCCCGAGGCCTTGCGCAGGAAGTGGTCGGTGTCGATCTCCTGGCCCGCGAACCTGGCGACGGTCTCGACGACCTTCTCGCGCGTCGGCTCCAGGACGCACTCCAGGCGGCGCAGCACGGTGAACGGCAGGATGACCTTGCCGTAGTCGGACTGCTTGTAGTCGCCGCGCAGGAGATCGGCGACGGACCAGGCGTGGTTCGCCAACTCCGTGTGCTTGCTGCTGTTCAAGAGGTCCCGGTTTCCTTCCGAAGAGCGCCGTCCAGGCGTGGGACGGCAGGGATCCAGTGTGGTCGTGTGCGGGGGGACGCGTGAGGCGTTTCAGGCGGAACCGTTGTCCGGGGGGTCCGGTGGCAGGAGTGCGCCGGCGGTGAGGCCGGTGGTGAGGGTGGCCGCGGTGTCGGCGGCGAGGTCGGCGGTTCGGCGGACGGCCGCGCGCAGCTCGTACACGCGGCGGAAGGCCTCCCCGTAGCGCCGCTGTTCCTCCAGGGGCAGCAGCGGTACGCGCAGCCGGCCCGGTGTGACGTGCACGAGGGTGCTGCCGGTGGACGCTGAGGCGATGTTGTCCTCGGCGCCGAGGAACCCGGCCAGGAACCACGGGTCGAGGCGGGCCGGGTCGGGGCGCAGGAGGTGGATGTGCGGACCGAGCAGGGCTCCGGCGTCCTGGTCGTCCGCGACCCGGGTCATCGTGGCCGCGTCGCCGCCGCTCGCGATGGAGCGTACGAGGACGTCTCCTGCGGCGACGGCTTGCGCGGCGTCCGCGTGGAGGTCGACGGCCCTGGTGGACGGGGGGTTTCCGGCGGAGATGTCCGAGGCGGTGAGGACCGGCCGGTCCATGGTGGGGGCGGCGGAGCCCTTGGAGCCTCGGGTGCCGGACGGGGCCGCCCGCAGCACGGTCAGGGCCCCGCCGCGTGCCAGGTCGGAGACGGTCGCCGTACGCCACTCGCGGGCCGAGGCCCCGGACGGCTGCCACCCGCCGGACGCGGAGGCGGCTGCCAAGGCGGCTACCTGGTCGTCCAGTTGGCCGTGCAGGTCGTGGACGCGGCGGGCCAGGGCGGCCGGGTCGATGTCGGCTGCGGTCGCCCGCACATGGCGGGCCGGGGTGACATCGACGACGTCGTCGAGGAGGTCGACGAGCGGTACCGCGCGGGCGACGCCGGGCTCGTCGGCGTAGGTGTCGGGGGCGGTGGTGAACGCGGCCCACTGGCCGAGGACCCGCTCGGTCAGCCCCACCCAGTCGAACGAGGCGGCAGAGGCCGAAGAGGCAGAGGAGGTGGTGGAAGAGGAGGAGCCGGATCGGCGGGGGCGTGAGCCGCCGCGGGTGCCGGCGCCGGCCGTGGCCGTGTCGGTGGCGGACGGCGTGCCCGCGGCGCCGTCCCGCTGCTCGCCCTCCCCGTCGACGAACAGCACCGTCGTACGGTCCGTGCCGCCCGGCTCGGGGCGTTGGAACACCCAGATCTGCAGGCCGATGTGGAGCGGATACGCGGCACGCGCCGGAAGTGAGACGACGGCGCGCAGGGCCCCGCTGCGGATGAGTTCCGCGCGGATGCGGCGGCCGGAGGAGCGGAAGGCGAGCGCGGGCGGCAGCAGCATGACCGCGTGGCCGCCGGGCTCCAGGTGCGCGAGGGCGTGCTGTACCCAGGCCAGCTCGGATTCGAAGCGCGGCGGGACCCCGTACGCCCACCTCGGGTCGTAGGCCAGCTCGTCATGACCCCAGTCGCGGTCGGCGAACGGCGGGTTGCACAGGACGGCGTCCACGGTGACGTCGGGGAAGGCGTCGGCGCGCAGGCTGTCGCCGACGCGGATCGCCGTCTCGGCCTCGGGCGCGGCGAGCAGCAGCCGGACCGCGGTGCGCCGGCCCTGGACGGGGAGCGAGTCCTGCCCGAACAGCTCCCGTGCGCCCTGCCGGGCGGCGGCGGCGAGGAGCGTGCCGCTGCCGCAGGCGGGGTCGAGGACGCGGGATGCGCCGGCGGGCAGGAGCCGTGCCATGAGCAGGGCCAGGCCCTCCGGGGTCTGGTAGACGCCGCTGGCGGCGCCCTCGTCCAGTTCGCGTTCGGCGAGGACGTCGACGGCGGCCTGTGCCCCCGCCTCACGGACGCAACCCAGCAGCGCGCGGAGCACGCCCGCGTCGTCCGGACCGTAGCGGAACGGCTCGGCCTCGGGCACGGCCACCGGGAGTTCGCCCGCGGTCTTCTCCGCTCGGGCGATCAGCTGGTCGTCGTGCAGGGCGGCGAGTTCGGCCAGTTCCTCCGGCGTGCGACGGGAGGCGGCAGCCACCAGCGGGAACAGTCGCGCGGTCACACCCGAGCCGGGTCCCAGCAGCCGTAGCGCCGTACGCAGCTCCTCGGTCGGCGAGGCGGTGGAGGTGTGCCCACGTGCTCGCAGCCAGGCCTGGACGGCCGGGAGGTCGTAGAGCGGGCTGGTCTCCGTGCCCGCGCTGGGGGCCGGGAAGTCGTCGTGGCGGCGGCGCCAGTTGCTGACGGTGGCGCGCGTGACCCCTGCGATGCGGGAGATCTCGGCGGCCGTCACATGCGCGGAGGGCGCCGGCTGGGCTGGTGGCTGCTGGGGCATGGCGTGGGGTTCCGCACCTCTCGGGCCAGTCGGATGGTGGGCGGTTAACACACTACAGCGGTCGTCAAGTCTGATGGACCGTTTGACGGCGCTTTCAGTGTCGTGCTTATCTGGTCATGCTTCCGAGTGGAAGCGGCGGGCCGAGGTGCTCTGCTTTGTCCTCGCCGCGCCCTCACAACAGGAGGAACCCAGATGACCAATCCGCCCCCGCAGCAGCCCGGATTCCCGCAGCAGCAGCCCGGCTTCCAGCAGCAGCCGGGCTACCCGCAGCAGCCGGCCTATCCGCAGCCTCCCTCGCCGCAGAAGAAGCGGTCCAAGGCCAAGCTGGGCTGCCTCGGTTGCGGTGGCGTCCTGGCTGCCGCGATCGTCATCGGTGGTATCGCGGCCGCGGTGGGGTCCGGCTCGGGCGACTCCTCGTCCAGTGCCGCGTCCTCCGCCGCCTCTACCGGCTCCGCCAAGGGCGGTCACTCCTCCAAGGGCACCGGCTCCTCCAAGACCGCCGCGCCCCAGCAGTCCACCGTCGACGCCTTCAAGGCGTACGTGAAGAAGCACGAGTCCGCGAAGACGCGGGAGGCCGCGACGCACGTCACCAAGGTCCAGGGCGCCGACAAGAACAACGACATCCTGGACACGGCCGACATCTACACGGACTACACCGGGGACCTGGCCAGCGCGGATACCGGCAACGCCAAGCTGCTCGTCTCGGCCTTCGCCGACTTCCAGGCCGGCCGGGGGAAGGCCAGCAAGAACGGCCTTGTCACCGTCTACAACGCTGACGGCGACATCCTGAGCAACGGCAACTACTGACGTCGTAGCCGGAGCCCGCGCCGTCCCGAACCCGCCTGTCGCACCCGGCAGTTCCCCTCTCCCGGCACCGCCGACGACCAACCTGTGCCGGGAGATCCCAGCACGGCAGGGGGCCGCCGAAGGCGGCAATGACGACGGAAGGCCATGCGGAGGGTCGTTCCGGCTGGGCGCAACAGCCCCGCTGCCCGTACCAGTTACCCCGCTCGTGACTTGGAAGGTCACCGTGACGATCGCCACGCACACCGAGCTGGTCCAGCACTACACCGAAGACTTCACCGCGCTGCAGGACGCCGTCCTCGCACGCATGAACGGCATGGCTTCCCCGCAGACCGCCGCGGCCCTGGCCCACCCTTCGCTCGCCGGGCCCATCGCCGTCGCTCTGGCCCACGCCGATGTCCTCGCGCGTGGGGACATCAGGCGCGCCGAGCTCTCAGGGCGGCCGGCACCCCACCGGCTGCGGCACCTGCGCGAGCACGCACGCAGGGTGCGCCGGGCACGGTCCGAGGCGGATGCCGTGTGCAAGGAGCAACGTGCGCGTCGCGTCGCCGATCGTCGTAGGCCCCCGCTGGAGCCGCTCGAGCTGCGCGTGGCGCGCGCCGCGGACCCGGAAGCGTACGGCCGGGCCCTGCGGGAGGAACTCCTTGACCGCGGATCGTCGGCCGCCGATGTGCGGACGCCGGACCACGATCTCGCCCTGTGGGCTTGGCAGCGGGACCCGGCAGCCGCCGAACTTCCGGCAGCCGTCCGCGAACTGCTGGAGTGTCACGACGACGCCTTCGTCCAGGCTCTCCTGCGCGATGCCCGGGAGGGGGAGAATCCGCACCTCGCGCACGACGCGGTGGTCGAACGGTGGGGCCGGCATGCCCGTACCGCGCTGGCCTGGGGCCGCTACGCCATCGCCCAGGCCGAGCGCCAGGTGCTCGCCCGGGCTCTCACCGCCCGCGGTGCGGAGCTTGACGCGCTCGACGACGCCTACCAGGACGCCGCGATACTCGCGGCCCGCGCCCGCGAGGCCAAGCACCGGATCGCCGATCTTCATGACCGGATCCGGGGCCGTGCGGCCACCGGGCCCTTCGCGGAGCTCATCGCGCAGTGCCGCGCCGCAGCTCTCGTACGCTTCGCCGCCGGTGAGCCCCAGTTGTGGCAGCGGGCCTGTCGGCTGGCCATCGAGCACCGGGCGGACTGCGACGCACGGGCCGACGGTTGCCCGCGGTGCCACCGCACCCTCGCCGCCCTCCTCACCGGGAACGCATCCGCCGACACGTCGCAGGGTGGCGGTGGCGACGGCGGCGGTTCGGAGGGTTTCGCCCCCGGCTACAAGGAGCGTTACGCCATCCTCGACGACTCCCCCAGCCGCGCCGCGGTGGCCGTCGCCGACGCCGCGGTCGGCGACGAATCCGCGCTGAGCGGCTACGGCTGGGCCGCCGAGGACGGAACAACCGGATACGGCGACTCCATGGCCTCCTGCAGCGGCGAGGCCGAGATCATCGGTATCTGCCAGGCCGCCCTCAGCCTCCTGGGCCGCCACCCGGAAGCCCCCGTAGTCGTCCTGTGCGACAGCACCGAGGCCGTCGAGGCAGTGAACCTGGCCCTGACGAGCGCCGATCCGGCAGCTGCCCACCGCACCGTCCTCTTCCCCGAGGGCAGGGAACTCCTGGCCCGCCTGGTGCCCCACCGCGACCGCCTCCAGGTCCGCTGGCTCAAGGGCCACATCGGACATGACCTCAACGAAACCGCCGACGCCCTCGCCGGCCTCGCCGTCCGGCGCGCCACCGGCCGCGTCTCTGCCACAGCCGCCCGCCGGGAAGAGGCGCGGATCCTGCGCTCTCTCAGCTCCGACCAGCACCCCGGCATGGCCGCCGCCTGATCCTGAGCGACTCCACCGCCGACTGTCTGACTATCTGTCACCAGTCGGCCCCTGATGGTTCTTTCACCGGTGTACGGGCGCATGCCCGGCGCAGCACCCTTCGGGGCACTGCGAGGGAGGGGATACACATGGGCACCACCACGCGCGACGAGATCATCGCCATCGAGCAGAAAGCGGTGGACCGCGCCTACGCCTGCTACGCCGCGCGGCTGGCCGAACTGACCGGAGGGTCGGTCGCCTCGGCCTCCGCGAGCGGCAAGGACAGCGTCGCCAACCGTCTCGCGGCCGAGGAGCGAGCCGCGGCGTACGGAGGTCTCGGCAACGCATCGCTGGTCATCAGCCGCGTAGACGTGCAGGACGGCCCCGGTGGGGAGCCCGAAACCTGGTACGTGGGCCGGCGTGCCGTTTCCGACGTCCAGACCCGCGACACCGTCGTCGTGGAGTGGACCAACGCGCTCGCGAAGAAGTGGCTCGACGCGCTGCCGGACGCTCCGGGGGAGGTGCTCCTGCGGCGACGGCTGCACTGCACGCAGCGCGTCGTCGAAGGCTATGCCGACGACATCTCCGTCGCCGTCCCCGCCCCGCGGCCGGCCGCGGACGACGCCGGTCCGGAGTCCGCGGCGGCACACTCCGCCACCGACGTGCAGCAGCAGGAAAAGGCACGGCCGCCCGTCCTCACCCCGGCCGACATCGCCCGCCTCCATCGCCAAAGGCCCCAGCAGCCCGACGACTTCCTCCTGCGCGAGCTGCAGCGCTCTCGCAGCGGCAGCATGCGGGACATCGTCGAGACGATCCGCCGTGACCAGATGGCCCTGGTCACCGGTTCGCCCTCCGACATCCTCGTCGTGCAGGGCGGCCCGGGCACCGGCAAGTCGGCGGTCGGCCTGCACCGCGTGACCTGGCTCGTCAACAACGGGCACTTCAAGGCCCAGGACATCCTCGTCGTCGGCCCCCATCAGCGGTTCCTGGACTACGTGAGCCAGGTGCTGCCCACGCTCGGCACCCGGAACGTCAACGCCGTGCAGATGACCCGCCTGTGGGACGGCGAGATCCTCGGCACCGACACCCTCCAGGCGAGGCTGGTGAAGTCCGATGAGCGGATGGCGGCCGTCCTGCGGCGGCGCGTCGAGAGCGAGTGCCGTCCCGAGGCCGTCGACGAGTCCACCACCACCCCCTCCTACGAGGGGGCCAAGCCGGAGCTCACCGTCACCGTCGGCAGCACGACCCTGCGTGTCCCGCGCTCCGAGGTGCTCGCCCTCCTGGAGGACGTACGCCAAGGCGATGGCGCCTACCGTGAGCGCCGCGACCGCTTCCGCGGCCTGTTCGTCGACCGCTTGCTGCGGGAACTCGTCGCCGTCGCCCCTCGCCGCAGCCGCGACGACACGATCCGCCGCGACCTGGAACGCAACCGTCAAGTCGAGCGCCTGATCGAACGTGTCTGGCCGTCGCCGGGCGCCAGGGAAGCCCTCCGCACCCTCTACGACTCGAAAGATCTCCTGCGTACCTGCTCCGAGGGCATTCTCGACGCCGCGGAGCAGGCCGCTGTGCACCGCCCCCGGGCCGACAAGGCCGACGCCGATCCCTGGACGCTCGACGACCACGTCTGCCTCGAAGAACTGCGGTACCTCATCACCGGGGAGACCCCACAACGGTACGGGCACATCGTCGTCGACGAGGCGCAGGACCTGACACCCATGCAGGCCCGCTCCCTGCGCCGGCGCTCCGCGGCGCACGGCTCCATGACCATCCTCGGTGACCTCGCCCAGGCCACCGGCCCCCACACCCACACCGACTGGGACCGCCTCGGCACCCTCCTGTCCGACGAGGGCGACTGGCGCGTGGCCGAGCTGACGACCAGCTACCGCGTGCCGGCCGAAATCATGGAGTTCGTCGCCCCCCTGGCCCGTACCATCGCCCCCGCACTGCCGTACCCGCAGGCCGTGCGCGCGGCGGGCGAGGGCGCCGTACGGACAGTCGCGACCGACCCGTGGAAACTCCTCGACGACACCGTGGCCCAGGCCACCCGCCTCATCGGCACCAGCGACGGACAGACCCTGCGCTCCGTGGCGGTCATCGTCCCCGACGACTCCGGCTGGCTCGACGAGATCAGCCGTCACCTGGACCTGGCCGACGGCATCACCGAGCAGGGACGCGAGGCGGTGTCCGTGCTGGCTGCCGCGCAGGCCAAGGGCATGGAGTACGACCACGTCCTCGTCGTCGAACCCGCCACCATCGCCGACCGCGGCCTGGCCGGCCTGCGCCAGCTGTACGTCGCGCTCACCCGCAGCACCCAGAGCCTGACCGTCCTGCACACCTCCCCGCTCCCGGAAGCCCTCACGAACACCGACGGCAGCAGCACCGAACCCGCACCCACCGAAGGCGAACCAGGCATGGCAGACGGTGACGTCCCCGAGATCGGTACGGACATCCGAGTCCGCGTGATCGGCCGGGCACCCGGCGGACGCTACCGGGTCAAGGCCCTGTCTCCCGCGATCGATGTGCCTCTGGTCCTGACCGTCCGCCACGGCTCGGTGCCCCCGCGTCCTGGCGAGGAACTGGACTGCTGGGTGTTCGCCCACGAGACGAACCACTGCCTGCTGACCCGGGACCAGCGTGGTCGCCAGCCCATCTCGCCCGGAATGGCGGAACGCTACGTGGCGGCGCTGGGCGTCCTTGACGACCTGACCAACGGTGACGGAACCATTCCGGAGAACGCCCGTGATCGTCTGTCCGAGCTCAAGGGCATGGCGAACCGCGTCCTCCGCCGCGACCAGGCGGATTGGGTGGACGTGCGCCGTGTGCTCGGGTCCCCGGACAAGCACCGTCTCAGTCTCCTGCGCGACCTCGCGGCGCACACGAACCGCATGCTCAAGGACGACAACCTGGACGTGAACCGGCTCCAGGAGGACCTGGCACGCGCCGGCTGGGCCCAGGCACTGGACGAAGCCCGGGAGACGCTCCGGCACCGCCTGGCCACCATGGGCGAATCCGGAACCGACGACGCACCCGCCTCCGCTGAACAGCAGTCCGAGCAGAAAGAAGCCGAGCCCGTGACCTCAGCCGAAGACATGCCCGCCACGCCGGCGCCCGCGAAGGGGCTTCTGCACTCACTGGAGACAGCGGCGGCCGCCGACCGCACGTGCAAGAAGCACGAGGCGGTGCGCCACGCTCTCAAGGCCGCCCTGCTCTGGGCGGACCTGCAGCCGACCGACTCCCCGGTCATCGATGTCAGCCGCATCGCGGAAGACGGCCACTTCCTCTACGAGGTTCTCGGCGCCGGCCACTCCACCTACGCCGACCTCCGCTCGGGAGCCACCCGCCTCCTGGAGATCAACCACACCCTGCCCGCTCCTGCCGACCGCCTCTATCTGGTGCTCTCCGAACCGCCCGCCGAGGACTGGTCGGCCGACACCTTGGACGGCGTCTTCGGGGTTCACGTCCTGTGGCGCACCCCCGACAGCTGGGGAGGCCAGGAGGCGGAAACCGCCCTCAGCTCCGGCAAGGCGTAACCCTTTGTCCGGGCGCCGGTGGGCTCGGTCTGGGCCTACGGTTCGGGCACGGACCGGTCCCTGCCGGCCTGGGAGTCGGTCCCGGCCGCCGGTGCGGGTGCTTCCCAGGGCGTAGACGGGATCGGCACGGAAGACGGGCAGCAGGCGGTCGGAGACGACGTTGTGGACGGAGGCGTGCCACCGGGAGGCCGTGCGGGAGGGGGAAAACCGAGGGAGGCGCCCAGCGTTCCCACGGAGGATTCTGCCTGGCGGCCCGTTCCCATTCGTTCCCATGCAAGGCCAAAAAGCCCCTCGGAAATCACTTCCGGGGGCCGTTCGATTGCATCGCGACTGGTCAGACATGGTGCCCCCCGCAGGATTCGAACCTGCGACACCCGCTTTAGGAGTTCATTCTCGGCTACATGCGCGCTGCCGCCTTGCTACTCCAAGGGCTCAAGGCAGTCCCCCTGCTACCGCCAGGGTCCCCGTGCGTACCGCTCTGTTGCCGTCATCTTCTGCCGTCAGGATCCGCTAAGCATTCGCTCCTCGCACTCGCTCTCGTCCGGCTGATCGGCTAGGTTCTGGTCGGCTGTTCGACCTGGTCAGTGGAGGCGTCGGGTGCAGATCTCAGGTGTCGAGGTGTACGTCAATCACCCGGTGCTGCACGTACGTCAATCACCCGGTGCTGCACTTGGGCGCGACGGATTGGGTTCCCATCTCCCTGGAGCTGGGCGACGCTGACGCAGCAAGTTGCGACACCCATGTCGCGATCCGTGTCCGGGCACAGTCGGACCTCATCCGCTTGCGCCTCTTCAAGGATCTCGGCGACTCCGTCAGCGCCAACCCTGCGTTCACTACCGTGTTCGACGGCCAACTCCTACTGGACAACGGGCGCCTGGCTGTCGGCGACGTGGAAGGCCTCACCCGCTTCGTGTACCAGCTGGGGGACCGAGGAACCTGGAACGTTCGCGTAGCGGTGGACAAACCGGGTTGGGATGCCTGTGCCATTGATGTGACCGTTGGACGGCCCAGCACGGCCTGAGCCCAGGCTGGCACCCGGGCCCCGGTACGCCATCAGAGCCCCCACCCCGAAGAAGTTGACAACACCCGTGCAACCTTCCACCCCGCCTCCCGCATCAGGGTGTCGGGCGGTACCTGGAGTACGGCCCGGAGAGGAATGTGTCCACCCATGGCGGAGCAAGGGCGCGAAGCGGAGTTCATAGAGTTCGCCGAGTCCAGAGCCGACTGGCTGCGCAAAGTGGCCTTTCTACTCTGCTCCGACTCGTACCGCGCCGACGATCTGGTGTAGGAGACCCTCACCAAGCTGTACGTCCACTGGCCGCGGATGCGGCGGGTGGAGAACCCGGACGGCTACGCCCGGACGGTGCTGGTGAACACCTTTTTGGCGGAACAGCGCTCCCCGTGGCAGCGGTGGACGACTCGGCAGCCGGGCCGACCAGGGGCAGAGCAGCCGTCGCCGCCGAACGACCCGGAGGCCTCCCTTGACCTACGGCGGGCGCTGGCCGCGATTCCCCCTCGGCAGCGCGCCACTCTGGTGCTCCGCTACTACCACGACCTGACCGTCGAGCAGACCGCCGATGCGCTCGGTTGTTCCCTGGGAAACGTCAAGAGCCAGACCTCGCGCGGACTTCGGGCGCTGCGCAGAGTGCTCGACACCCGGTCCGCCACTGCCACTGGGAGGATGCTGTGATGCGCGACCAGACCGACGAGTTGACCCGGAAGCTCCGTGAGCTGGCCGCCTCGGCCGCACCCGGAAGCGGCATCGATGTCGCCCGGGCAGTGCGGGACGGCAGGGTTCGGCTGCGACGCAGGCGGTTCGCGGCACTCGGCACGGTAGCGGCCGTCGCGGCGGCAACCGCAGCGGTGTCCCTCCTCCCCGCTGGCGGCGACCGGGCCCCGAGACCCGCGCCGGCCGCGACCCGGGCCTCGGCCGCCCCCGCCCCGGATCCGGACCCACTGGTCGTGGAGGCGTCCTACGGCTGGCTCCCGGCGAACTTCGACAGTGTCAGCTATCTACCGGACCACGGCAGGACCGTCGTGCGGGCCGACAGCAGGGTCCGCGACGGTGGTGTGATGGGACCCATGGTGTGGCTCAAGGTCTATCCCGCGGGAACCACGCCCTCGACCGGGCGGCTGTTTTACCAGGGAGGTCCGCGGCAGTACCGGGTCGAGGCACCGCAGGTTGACGGCCGCCCCGCGTACTGGGTGGGGCGGAGTCCGACGGCCGCCGAGGCGCCAGGGGGCGACTGGTACCTGCGCTGGCAGACCGCCGACGGCCGGTGGGCCGAGCTGCAAGCCGGTTACCTGGAAGGGACCGACGCACAACGGATCCTGCACCGGATCGCCGAGGGAGTCATCGTGGCCCGCAGGGCGATTCCGCTGCCGTACCGGATCAGCGGGGTGCCCGCCGGACTCAGGCTTTTCGAGGCGACCTTCCTCCGGGGACAACAGATGGTCCCGGAAGATCATGTGCCCTGGACCAGCAGCATCAACTTCCTGGCCGACGGGATGCACATCGGCACCACGATCGAGCCGGACCGGCCCGAGTCCGCAAAGAGCGCGGCCGACGCGCTCGGGAATGGCCACACCAGGTCGACCTGCATCCGGCAGCATGGCCTCAAACTCTGCACCGAGTCGCTGAACGGCGTGGACGCCTACCGCAGCGTGGGCGGCCCGAAGGCGTGGCTGAAGCGGTTCACCCTGCTCGGCACCAACCAGCGTGACTGGACCACCGACGTGCTGGGCTGACCGACAGGGGACCGAAATGTGCCAGAGACCGAGGGCGTCGAGGCGAGCGAGTATCGGGTGTGGCTCACGCGAGTATCGGGTGTGGCTCACGGCGGCCCAGGCGAAGCCGATTAAGGGTGTCTCGTACGACCAGGTTCCGACGCACCGGCTGGCCCGGGAGGAGCCGACGGCGCACAGGGGGCACATCCGACCCTCTACTTTTCAGGCGAGTTGATCGTGCGGCCGGGATCATGATCCGGACCGACGGCGACAGACGTTGACTCTGCCGGCTCAGCCTTCCCAGGTTCGAATCCTAGCGCCGCCACACTGGGGAGTATCGGCCCCTGACCAGACGCGACGCTGCGTGGCCGGTACGCCTCCCAGATCACTGAGTTGATGTCAGTGACCCGTGCCTGCCTTGCCGACGTCCCGGCCGACGAACCGGAGACGTTCGTGTACCTCGCGCAGGGCCTGCTCGCCTTTGAAGGTGTGCCGATCTGGTCTCAGCAGCTTGAACTGCTCTTTGAGGAGTTCGAGGCCGAGTGCTCTGAGTGCGAGGCGCTCACCTGCATTCTGCTGGGCGAATACTGGACGAGTGTGATGCCGAACTGCATCCGGCGAGCCCGGACGAGCTGACCGGCGTCGGCGCCCGGATCTACAACATGGCGCGTGACGTCGGCCATGACCAAGTTGCCGCGTGGGCGACCCACCTCTTCGGGTATGCGACCTGTCCGGAGTGCGAAACAAGGTTCAGCATCTCGGTGGGTATTGCGGGCCAGGGACACTCTTAAAGTTTCCCCGTGTGGACATCAACCGCTGGTTCGTTCGCGTGGCGGTTGCGTCCCTGAGGTCGGCGGAGTCTCATTGGGCGAGAGTCGCCGAGGACGACGGTCAGACGTGGGGGAAGGCTGACCCGGGCGTTCGCGGTGTGCTGCCCGCCGTTCCCCGTGACTCCCCCTGGCGTGCCTCTGGAACGGGCACGCCGGGGGCACGGCTAAGACGTCGTCTCATTTGGAGAGTCTGCGGTAGCAGATGAGGCTGCAGGCGATGGCGGTGAAGGCCAGGAAGTGTTCGGCCTTGCGCTCGTAGCGGCGGTGCAAGCGACGGCAGCCGGCCAGCCAGGACATCGTGCGCTCGATCGTCCAGCGATGCCGGCCCAGCCGGGTGGAGGACTCGATGCCCTTGCGGGCGATGCGGTGCCGGATGCCTCGCTTGCGTAGCCATCGGCGCAGGTGGTCGTAGTCGTAGCCCTTGTCCGCGTGCAGCTTGGCGGGCCGTCGTCTGCGCGGGCCGCGGCGGGAGCGGATCGGCGGGATGCCGCGCACGAGCGGTTCGAGTGCCTGGCTGTCGTGCAGGTTCGCGCCAGAGATCCCGATGGAGAGGGGTAAACCGGTCCGCTCGGTGATCAAGTGGATCTTCGAGCCCTTCTTTCCCCGGTCCACAGGATTCGGACCTGTCAGGTCCCCCCTTTCAGGGCCCGCATGTTCACCGAGTCGATCGCACACCGCGACCAGTCCAGGTCTCCGCGCGAACCCAGCTCATCAAGGATGAGGCGGTGCAGCTTCGCCCACACCCGGGCAGCGGTCCACTCGGTGAAGCGCCGGTGCGCAGTCGGCCCCGACGGGCCGAAGACCGGCGGCAGCTGCCGCCAGGTGCAGCCCGTCGTGGCCACGAAGATAATCGCCGCGAGGACCTCGCGGTCCCCGTACCGGCGCCGACCTCCGCCCTGGGGCCGAGTTGGAGCAGCCGGGACCGCCCGCTGGAACAGTTCCCACAACTCGTCCGGCACCAAGCGTTCCACGATCAGCACACACCCAGACTACCGATGACACCAAATGAGACGACGTCTAAGGGCCTGTCCGACGGGTCGCGTCACCGACCCCACACCTGACAACCCTGTCACCCGAATGGCGCAACATGACGTGCCACCCACATGGGTGAAGATCAAGCTGGCTAGTGCCCCAACCGAGGCAATCCGTGAAAGGGGAACCACATGCGCAGTCGACGAATCCTCGCCGCCGTCATCGCCACGGCAGCCCTCGCCGGACTCGTCCTCACAGGCGCCGCCACCGCCACTGCCGCCCCCGCACAGGTCAGCCCTAGCCAGTGCCGGGACGGCGGCGGAACGCCCCGGATCGACTTGCCGGGCAACCCCTGCGTGGGCGGTAAGTACGACGGGCAGTCGGTCGACTAAACCCCACAAGGCGCCCCGCAGCCACGCGCCGCGGGGCGCTTCCGCGCGAGCGCGTAGCCGGAAGAGTCGCAGGGACTGTGCCGACCCGTCGGGCACGCTGCACGCCATGATCCGGGATGGTGGGGGAGCGCTCCCTGGAGCGTCGGGGGAGATCCCCGAACAGCGGTTGCAATAACACGGCCACAGCGCCTGAGCTGTGAGGGCCGGGGCGAGAGAGGAGACCTCCCTCGCCCCGGCCCTCCGCCTCCCCCCTCTCCCGGTTCGCTGTTTGCTGTGAATGCTGCTTTTACTTGTTATGCGTCCTTCGAGTGTGCTAACTTTAGCTGGTCGACACCGACTGGCGAGGGGGAGGGCATGAGTCCAACTATCGAGGTAGATGTACAGACCTATCGCTCCATCGAGTTCGCCGCGCGCATGGGCAATACCACTGCAGGCGAGGTCGTTGCTCGGCTCGTGAGGACTGCGAGCGTGCCGTCCTCTGCGCCGGCTGCCACGGGCAAGGAGGATGCAGAGACGGGGCGCAAGGTTGGCGTGTACGTCGACTATGAAGGCCATCGCACCCGTGGTGACTATGACCGGGACACGAAGCGGATCGACATCACGTCGGGGCCGCTCGCCGGGCAAAGCTTCAAGACGCCTACTGGGGCGGCCCGGGCGGTGGTGGCGCACTACAAGCCGGACGTCAACCCGAACCGTAACGGCTGGTCGTTTTGGGTGCTCGATGACGGATCCGGCGAGTTCTTGCAGTCCATCCGTTACTCGACATGAGTTCCTGGCGGGCGATCTGTGCGCCGTCCGTGTGTAGGCGTGCCACCCGGGGCGTAGTGGCACGCGTGTGGCACAACCCCTGAAACGCCGAAGGGCCAGCTCAGGAGGAAACCCCTCCTGAGCTGGCCCTTCTGTCGGTGCCCCCGGCAGGATTCGAACCTGCGACACCCGCTTTAGGAGTTCGATCCGAGGACCGAACACAGGGCATAGTCAGCGGGACGGTGCTTGCGACTGCCCGCTTGCGCCCGCTGCTGTCTGCGGTCGTTGATGTCAGCGTCGGATGTCACCGGCCCTGCGTAAGGCTCCCACGGTGGCCCATCATGGCGCTTGATGGTCTATGGAGATGCCCAGGTCCAACCGTGCTTGCCTGTGATAGTTGTTCAGTTCCTCCACCAGTCTGATCTCGCGTGGGTCCGACTCCCTGCAGCGCGCCGCACCCAGCATCCTCCACACGACGGGGTTCACCGCCGTAGCCGCGTCAGTTGTGGCTGGCGACGCGAGCAGAATCAGCGCCTCGAAGAGAGCGGAACGCTTCTGCTCGGCCTTGTTCATCGCGGAGAGGAACTGCTCTCGGTCGTCGGAGCCATCCGGTGCTTGGTAGGCGCGCTTCGCCAGGTCGGCTATCTCTTTGACGCACGTGGCGTACTCGATGTAGGTATCAAGCTTGCGCTCGTCCCAGCGGGTGGCCAGCGCGCGACGGTGACGGGCCCGCTCCGCTGCCGACGTCGACAGGTACGACGTGAGAGCACCGATGAGTACGCCGAGAATCGTCAATATCTGACTGATCATGAGGTTGACCGTAACCACTCGCGCTGATCAAGGGACCCGACCCGAGCGTCTGAGGTCTCATTGCAGCGAGTCAGGGGGTGCGTGCGCCACCGCGGTCTAGGTTCGACGTCGGGGCGAGCCGTACCGCCCGAGGTGTGCCCAGGGCCTGTCCTCCGCCACCTGACACGGGATCTTTGCTAGCCCGAAAAATCGAACACATGCTTGAATTCGGTCATGCGACCGTTTCCCGACGACCTTGCCCAGGCGCAGCAGGAGTGGAGTGCCACCTACCGGCAGCTTGCCGAGTGGGCCGGCCGTACCGAGTTGCGCCGGCGTCTGTACCAGCTGTCGGCTCAGCTGTTCTTTCATCCCTACTGGCAGCAGCAGCGCCCGGGCCCTGCGGCGTGGCGGGAACTGCGTGATCTGGGACGCTCGGACGGGGGCGTGAGTGAGCGGCTTCATCGATGACGCGCTGTGGAATGCGGGGCCGCATGCGCCGGATGATCCTGAAGGCATGTCCGGCGTGATTCGCGTGATCGTGCATCCGCCGTCGCCCACGGGTGGTCGGCGCGTACGCGTGGACGGTGAGATCCTCGGCCTGGCCCACAGCGTGGTCGACGTCGCGGAGTTCCTGCGCCGGGCCGGGCTGGAGATCGACCCGGCGGAGGTAGCAGGGGCCCCGTGGATCGACTGGCGCGGAGTAGGGCCGGAGCGCTGGGGCCCGGAGACGTGATGCCTTGGGCGGATCGCGCCGGGGCCATCACCTTCTGATCCATAGCTCTACAGAGATCGGTTGGAGACGGTCATACAGGATGCCGTGAGGGTCGCGAGCGACGATGGTGGGCGCTGCCGGTTGCTGGGGTTGCTGTACTTCGCTGCTGTACCGCTCACAGGTCCACTCGGGACTCCGTCTCCCGGCTTCCCTGCCGCAGCACGACGTGCGCCGGCCTGAGAAGGGCAGGCCGCGGAGGGTTGGCCCCATCACCTCGAAGAGCCTCGGCCGGCCCCAAGGCCGTGCTGAAGGACGGCAAGGGCAAGGCGGTGTCCACCGTGGACCGCGCCCACCCCGAGGACCTCGCCAACGGCCTCAAGATCAAGAACGCGGACACCACCTCCCCGCTCTTCCTCGACCGCTCCCAGGGCGACCCGGCGCCGTGGCGCACGACGCCTTTCCCGGCCCTGCCGAAGGACTGCCTGAACACGGGCACGGGCAGCGGTTCCGGTACGGGGTCCGGGTCGGGCGCCGGTACTGGCACCGTCACCGTCATCGGCAAGTGCACCGTGCTGCAGACCATCCCCTCCCGCTTCGGCGGCTGGACGGTCGACCTGACCAACAGCCTCCGTAAGGGCCCCAAGGCCGTGCTGAGGGACGGCAAGGGCAAGGCGGTGTCCACCGTGGACCGCAACCACCCGGAGGACACCGTCAACGGCCTGAAGATCGAGAAGGCATACAGCACCGCCCCGCTCTTCCTCGACAACAACCAGGGCGGCGACTCCCCCTGGCGCACGACGCCCTTCCCGAAGCTCCCCAAGGGCTGCCTGAACACGGGCACCGGCACGGGTACCTCGAAGCACACCGGCACCGTCACCACCCAGACCACCACGGCCACGCAGACCAAGGTCGTTCCCACCGGCGCTGTCGCCGCGGGCGCCGAAGGCACCGGCAGCTCGCAGAACACCGCGCTCCTGGCGGGCGGCGCGGCCCTGGCCGCGGGCGGTGCGATCGGCCTCGGTTACGTGGTGCGCCGCCGCCGCGCGGGCGTCTGAACCCCCGACACCACCGCACCTGGCGGGCCACCGGTCGTCACCGGCGGCCCGCCTTCCGCGTCTCCCGCAGCGCAGCCCAGGAAGCCCCGAGGAACCCCGATGAAAGCGCCCCCAGCCCAGGACACCCCGCCCCCGCCCCCGCCCTCCCACAGCCGCCTGCGCTGGATCGCGGCTACGGCGGCGGCAGCACTGGCCGTCGGCGGCTGGATGACGGTCATCGCCCTACACGCCGGCACCCCGGCACCCGCCGCACGCGGCCCGGCAGCGAACATCACTCCCTCCGCCCCACCGCCGTCGCCCGCATCCGCGTCCTCGCCCGCGTCCCCACCGGCTCCGCTGCCCGCATCCGCGCCCGTGCGGGTCCGCATCCCGGCCGCCGGCGTCGACACCTCCCCCGTCCTCCAACTCGGCCTGGCAGCCGACGGAACCGTCCAGGTGCCCTCCGTCGCCCAGGCCGACCGCATCGGCTGGTACCGGGAGGGCGTCACCCCCGGCCAGACGGGCCCGGCCGTACTCATCGGCCACTTCGACACCGTCAACGGGCCCGCCGTCCTGCGGAACGTGGCACGCGTGCGTCCGGGCGACACCATCACCGTCGACCGCGCCGACGGCTCCACCGCCGTCTTCGCCGTACGCACCCTGCAGCAGGTGGACAAGAAACACTTCCCCACCCAGCGGGTGTACGGCGACACCCCCCGCCCGGAACTGCGCGTCATCACCTGCGGCGGCGAGCTGCGTGCGGGCCACCGTCCGGACAACATCATCCTGTACGCCGACCTGGTACGAACCTCCGCGAGCTGATCCTCACGGTGTGCGGAGCCGGTGATACGAACACGTCAGAGGCCCCGGATCTCTCGGGTGCATCTGATCTGAGCGCACTCGGCAGGATTCGAACCTGCAACCTTCTGATCCGTAGCTCTATGTGGATCGGGCGGTGAGGGCCGTACCGGTCGCGCTACGGCTGTGCAAGTCCGCTGCCGAACGCGGGCGGTTGCTGTGGTTGCTGTACTTCGTTGCTGTACTGCAACCGGCCTTATCCTCATCAGGTCGATTATTGGGGACCCACGATCTCGTCCAACCGGCTCTGCGCCTTGGCTGATCGTTCACTGGGGTCCGGCCTCGACCGTTGCTGTTCGGCTTGTTGGTGTCAGCCGCTGGTGTCAGCCGTTGCACGCGGTCTTGACAGGAGCTGCCCTGCCGCCCTACGGCACCAGTTTGGAAGATCGGGTGAGCGGATGCGGACGGATCTGGCAAGACGCTGACCTGTTGATCCGTCGCGTCGCGACCGCAGTTCCCCGGTGGTCCCAACTCATACGGGGCGTGCGGTCCTTCGCCGCACGCCGTTCTTGTCCGTGTCGGGTCGTATCAGTCTCCGTAGTCGCCGCCGTCTCCGTGGTCGCCGCCGCCGTGGTCGCCGCCGTCTCCGTGGTCGCCGCCGCCGTGGTCGCCGCCGTCTCCGTGGTCGCCGCCGCCGTGGTCGCCGCCGTCTCCGTGGTCGCCGCCGCCGT